>DASSYY010000385.1:0-2947 GCA_035703025.1 Gemmatimonadales bacterium
GAGCCGCTGCCGGTGGCGGTGGTGGCACCGCCGCCGGAGGAGCCGCCGCAGCCCGCCAGCGCCAGGGCCGCCAGCAGGGCCGCTGCCGCGGCGCCCCGCCGATGGCGGCGCGCCGGTCCCGCCTGAAGTGCGCTCACGCCCGCGCCTCGCTGGCAGGGAGGACGCGAGGCGCCGGTTCGGCCGGGGCCTGCGGGAGGTCCAGCGTGAAGGCCGTGAAGCCCTTGCTCGAGGTGACCGCGATCGTGCCGCCCATGCGCTGGGCCAGCTCGCGCCCGATCGCCAGGCCGAGCCCCGAGCCGCTGACGGAGTCGCCCGTGTAGAAGCGCTCGAAGATCCGCTCGCGCACGCGCTTGGGCATGCCCGGCCCCTCGTCGGAGACGGCGAGCTCTGCGCGCGACTTGGCCCTGTAGGTACTCACGGTGACCTTGGTGCCCTCGGGGGTGTGGGTGAGGGCGTTGCTGAGGAGGATACGGATGATCTGCCGCACCCGATCAGGGTCGGCCAGCGCCATGGCGGGCTCCCGCGGCGTGCGAAGCTCGAGGCGCGACCCGTGGGCGTCCGCCGCGGGGCCGAACTCCCGGGCCACCTGCCGCGCCAGGTTCCCCAGGTCGACCGGATGGGGCGCGATCTCCATCGCATCCGCGTCGAGCTTGGAGAGGTCGAGCAGGTCGGTCGTCAGCTTGGTCAGGCGCTCCACCTGCTCGCGCATTGTGCGCACGAACTCCGCCCGGGCATCCGGGTCCGGATCCTCGTCCTCGAGCAGCTCCACGAAGCCGCCGAGGGAGAAGATCGGCGTACGCAGCTCGTGTGAGGCGTTGGCGATGAACTGCTTCCGGGCGCTGTCCAGGTCCGCAAGGCGCCGCTGCATCTCGTTGAAGGTGCGGGCCAGCTGGCCCAGCTCGTCGGAGGAGTCCACCGGGATCGGGCTGGCGAAGTCACCGTCGGCGACCTTCTGCGCCGCATCCTCGAGGCGACCGAGGCGGCGCGAGATCGCGCGCGCGGCCCAGAGGCCCGCAAGTAGCGCCAGCGCGAGGGCGATCCCCCCGGCGATCAGGATCTGGCGCTTGATCAGGGCCACGTTCCCGTCCACCTCACCCAGCGGCTCCGAGAAGACGACGACCCAGCTCGGCCTCGTCGCCGGCACGCCGAGCGTCACCTCGGCGCTGCGGCTGCCGCCGAGCGACTGGACACCGGCGGCCGAGCCGCCGGCCGGGGGCGCCACGGCGATGCCGAAGCCAGCGCTGACCGGGCCCTGAGCCGGCTCGGAGTCCGCGACGACGAAGGATGGGCGCGAGTCGCCCGGGCGGATCCCCAGCAGGGTCACGCGGGAGTCCGTGAACTGCGAGACCCTCCGGAGCAGCGCCTCCAGCTGGTGCGGCGCCAGGCCACTTCGCTGTGCCGCCTCCAGGCGCCCCCGCTGGGCCGTGGCCTTGCTCTCCAGGCGCGTCAGCTTCTCCGCGGTGAGGTTCGACTCGAGCTGCGGGACCACGTAGAGGTAGACGAAGCCGACTGACGCGGCCGTGATCGCGCAGAAGAGGAGGACCAGCCTGGTGCGGACGCTGTTCAACGCCGCCAGGCTCACGCCGCCCTCACTCCCTGAACCTGTAGCCGACGCCGCGCACGGTGAACAGGTACTCGGGATCCTTCGGATCCCGCTCCAGCTTCTCCCGCAGGTGGCGGATGTGAACGTCCACCGTGCGCGGGTCGCGATATTCGGAGTCCCCCCAGACGTGCTCCAGCAGGGTCTCGCGGCTCAGCACCCTGCCCGGGGAGCGGGCCAGCGCGGCGAGGATCTCGAACTCGACATAGGTCAGCCGGACCTCCTCGTCGCGGATTGCGACCAGGCGCCGGTCGAAGTCGATCGTGAGATCGCCGCTCGCGATCGGCTCTTCGTCGTGCTGGTTGCCCAGCATCCGCGAGCGCCGCAGCGTTGCCTTCACGCGGCTGCGGAACTCCCGCACGGAGAAGGGCTTCGTGATGTAGTCGTCGGCCCCCATCTCGAGGCCGACCACCTTGTCGATCTCGTCGCCCTTCGCGGTCAGCATGATGATCGGGACCTGGCTCCGGGACCGCATCCGGCGACAGACCTCGATCCCGTCCAGCCGCGGCAGCATCAGGTCGAGGATCACGAGGTCGTAGCGGCCCTCGGTGAAGCGCTGCATCGCCTCCTGACCGTCGCGAGCCGAGACCACGTCGTAGCCATCCTTGCGCAGCGGATAGCTGAGCAGCGTCTGGACCGACTGTTCGTCGTCGACCAGCAGGATGCGCGCAGTCCCCTCTGTCATGGGGAAAGGGTACGGCGGTGCAATCGCTTTTACAGCGGCTGCACCCCGGGTGACAGAGCCTGGCCGCCCATCCGTAGCCTCTGGGGGCCGGCAACGCCAGCAATGCTCGAACCGCACCTCTACAGGCTCAGCCTTCTCCTCGGCGTCGCGGCGGCGATCGTGCTCATGTTCTCGGTCGTCTCGCGGCCCGAGCCCCTGCGCTCGGACGCGGCCACCGACAGCTTCCACGGGAGCCGGGCAGCGAAGCTTGCACGCCAGCTGGTGGAGGCCGCGCCCGACCGGCGTCCGGGGACCGCGGGCGACTCTGCGGCGGCAGCGTTCGTCGCGAAGCGGTTCCGCTCGATCGAGGGCGGCCAGGTCATCACGGAGAGCTTCGACGGGCGGTTCAACGGCAGCGACGTCTCGCTGCGCAACGTGACCCTGGTCGTTCCGGGGCTGACCAGCTCACGGCTCGTGATCGCCGCTCCGCGCGACTGCGGAGGCGGGCAGTGCGCCGCATCCAGCGCCGCCGCCACGGGAGCCCTTCTCGAGCTCGCCGACGCCTTCGGCGCGATGCGGCATCGCAAGACTCTCGTCTTCGTCTCACTGGACGGCTCCGCCGCCGGCGCCGCCGGCGCCCGGGAGCTCTCCTCCAATCTCGCGTCGGAGCCGGCCGACGCTGC
>DASSYY010000360.1:0-2231 GCA_035703025.1 Gemmatimonadales bacterium
TCCACCATGAAGGTGGACTGCCCCCGCGCGAGGTTGTCACTCGCGCCGACCCGGGTGAAGAGCCGGTCCGCCACTCCGATAGACGCCTCCGCCGCCGGCACGAAGGACCCCATCTGCGCCAGCACGACGCAGAGCCCGATCTGGCGCAGGATGGTGGATTTCCCGGCCATGTTGGGACCGGTCACGAGGAGCACCCGCTCGCCGGCGGTGAACCGCGCGTCGTTGGGCATGAACGACTCGCGCGGCATCATCCGCTCGATCACCGGATGCCGGCTCTCGCGCAGAACCAGGTCGAAGCCGTCATGCACCCGGGGCCGGACGTAGCGCCCGGCCACGGCCCTCTCCGCCAGCGCCGCCCACACGTCGAGACGGGCGAGCACACGGGCGGTGCGCTGGATGCGGCCGATCGCGTGGCCCACGGCCGCGCGCAACGCGCCGAAGAGCTCCGCCTCCCGCGCCACCATCCGCTCCTCGGCGCCGAGCACCTTCGACTCGTAGTCCTTGAGCTCGGGCGTCACGTAGCGCTCGGCGGACGCGAGCGTCTGCCGCCGCTCGTAGTCCGGCGGGACCTTGGCCGCGTGCGCGTTGGTGATCTCGAGGTAGTAGCCGAAGACCTTGTTGAACCCGACCTTGAGCGACGGGATGCCGGTCCGCTCCCGCTCCCGCTGCTGAAGCGAGGCAATGTACCGTCTGCCTCCGTCGCGGAGCGAGCGGAGCTCGTCCAGCTCGTCGTCGTAGCCGTGGCGAATCACGCCGCCGTCGCCGAGGACCGGCGGAGGGCGATCTTCCAGTGCGGCGGTGAGCTCGGCGGTGAGATCGGCGAGCAGGTCGAGCTCTTCCACCGCCTCCGCCAGCAGCGCCGAGCGGCGCCCATCCGGCAGCGCGTATCCCGCGAGCGCCGCCAGCGCCTCGGCCACGTCCGGAAGCCGCCGGAAGGAGTCGCGCAGCGCACCGAGCTCTCGGGGAACGGCCCGGCCGGCGGCCGCGCGCCCGGCGAGACGCTCGAGGTCCCGCACACCGTCGAGCGCTTCGCGCAGGCGGTCGCGGCCCCGACCGTCGCGGGCTGCGACGTCTACGGCGTCGAGACGCTCCTCGATCGCGGCCGGCTCGCTGAGTGGCGAGAGCAGCCATTGACGCAGCAGTCGGCCGCCCATCGGGGTGACCGTCGCGTCGACCGTTTCCAGCAGGGTGCAGCCTGCCGCGCCGGCGCGGAGCGGTTCCACCAGTTCCAGGTTTCGGCGGGTCATGTCGTCGAGCCAGAGGAACGCGTCGCTGCGACGCACCACCGGCCGCGCGAGGTGGGGCAGCCCGCCCGGTTGCAGCTCCGCGAGGTAGCGGAGCAGGGCGCCCGCAGCGCCAAGGGCGGCGTCGTCATCGGGGCCGATGCCGAAGCCGTCGAGCGAAGCGATCGAGAAGCGGCGGGTCAGCTCCTCGCGGGCGAGGTCGGAGTCGAACTCCCACCCCTCGCGCGAGGTGAGGAGCGGCGTGGTACCCGTGTCAGGAAGGGAGGGCGCGGTCTCCCCGCCGGGCATCACCACCTCGGCGGGGCCCAGGCGGGAGAGGGCCTCTCCGACGCCCTCCTCGCTCAGCGTCTCCAGCACCAGCTCGCCGGTGCTCAGGTCTACCGCGGCCATACCGACCCGGCCGCGCCGGCGTGCCAGCGCGGTCATCCAGTTGTTGCGCCGGCCGGGAATCCATCCGTCCACCAGGAGCGCACCGGGCGTCACCGTCTCCACCACCTCGCGACGGACCAGCCCTTTCGCCAGGCGCGGGTCTTCGACCTGCTCGCAGATGGCGACGCGGTGACCCGCGCTCACGAGCTGTCTCAGATAGTCGGCGGCGGCCCTCACCGGCACACCGGCGAGCGGTACACCGTCACCGCGCGAGGTCAGGGCGATCTCCAGAACCCGGGCCGCGAGCTCCGCGTCCTGGTAGAACATCTCGTAGAAGTCGCCGACGCGATAAAAGAGGATGGTGTCCGGACGCTGCGCCTTCACTTCCCGCCAGTGCTTGAGCATCGGCGGAGTCGAGGCGCCGGCGGTCTCGCGGGTCACGGGCGCCGGAGGGGTGTGCGAGGGGACTGGCGGGACATACGCTGGACAATATAACCCTTCACTCGGGGGCTGACCCCGCATTCACTCCACTCCGTAAACGTGAGGTGCGTATGGCCGGCCAGGGCTCCACCGGCAATGTGATCGCCGCGCTCGCGAGCTTCTTCATCCCCGGGCTGG
>DASSYY010000112.1:0-2491 GCA_035703025.1 Gemmatimonadales bacterium
GTGGCGGCGGATGATCTTGCACTTCTCGCACATCGGCTTTACCGACGGTCGTACCTTCATGATCCCTTTCGGAGTTGTTCCAGACGAGGTGGCTCTGGTGACCGGGGCGGCCACCGCTACCATGCCCCCGGAGCGCACGTCTCGCACGAAGGCCTCGCGGGCCCGAGCGCGACCAAGCAGAATACCAAACGGCTCCGACGCGCAATCAGACCGCTCACCGCCGTCCTCACGATAGCCGTCGTCGCCTGCTGCAGCGCGGTTTCGCCCGCCTCCGCGGACCTCCCGCCGCCCGTCTTGGTCCACGCGGCCGGCGAGCGCGACCCGGCCGGCTCGGTCGCCGGCTCCGGCGTGCCGGGCACCGCGGACGCCGCCGCCGGCCCGGTCGTCTACCGGCGCGAGGCGGCCGGATGGGTCCAGTTCTGGATCTGGCTCCCCGGCAACCGGCAGGACCGCGGGATCCTGCGCTCGGGCCGCCACGCCGGCGACTGGGAGCTCGTCCAGTACCGCGCCGACGGCTCAGAGGCGGTCTACGCGCAGCACTCCGGCGCGGAGCGCTGCTCCGGGCGCGACCTCGAACGGCGCGGCGGCCGCCCGGTCGTCTACCTCGCCAACGGCTCCCACGCCGCCTACTTCCGCGCGGGCACGCGCGACCGGATGTGGCCCGACCCCAACGACGAGGCCGACGGCCGCGGCGCCGTGCAACGCCCCCGGGCCGAGCCGGTCTCGGCGGGCTCCCCCGGCTGGATGCGCTTTCCAGGGCACTGGGGCGGAGCCCGCGCCGGCTGGTTCCCGCCCGAGCAGTCCTCTCCCCGGGGCCCCGCCTTCCAGGGCGTCCGCTGGGACGACCCGGATGCCTTCGCCCGCTCGGCGCGGCCGTGCACGAAGCGGCGCTGTGTCGCCCTGGGCGCCTGCGACGGCCCCGAGACCGCGCTCTCCTTGGGCGCCTTGGCCCTGGCGGTGCTGGCGGGCTTCGGGATGTGGCGTCGCCGCCGGCGAACGGCGGCTGGGTAGGGAGGCGGCTATGAAGCCGGTCGCAGCAGGGAGGTGAATCGTCCTGCTGTCTCCGCACGCAGGTCGGTCATCTGCCACTCGGTGACGCGCGCGACGCGCCAGCCGGCCGCGAGCAGGCGCTGGTCGCGCAGGCGGTCGGTCTCGGACGCACGCCGGTGGTCGTGGGTGCCATAGCCGTCGATCTCGACGATCAGCTTGAGTTCGGGCCAGTGCAGGTCGACCTCGTGGCCGCACACGAAGCCGTTGCTGGCCGGCTGCAGCAGGCCGTGTTCCCGCAGCGGCATCCGGAAGTCGCGCTCCAGCCTCGATCGCGTGGGCGCCGCGGTGCGCGCGAGCCTCGCGAGGTTGCCGGTCGCGCGGGCTTGCACGTCCTCCAGCCGGACGAGCTTGCGCACGAGCGCCTCGGCCAGCGCGGCGTCCAGAGCATCGAGGGAGAGAGTCCGGCTCAGATCGAGGAGTGTCCGCAGGGCGTGGTGACGGGGATGCCCCAGTGGCGGGTGATGTCCTCGGGTGGGAGGTGGCGCGTGCGGTGGATTACGAAGCCCGGCCCGCTGAGCGACTTCGGGCCGATCGCGTGGACGGGACCGTGCCAGGGGCGCGTCATCGCCCACAGGCCCGCCGAGCTCTGCCAGGCCAGCGCGCCGGTGTCGCCGGCCAGGAGCACCACCGCCATATCGCGGCTGCGGGGGCCGGCCGGGCGGTGGCCCACGGCGTACACCCCGCGGTAAAGGGGGATGAGTCTTTCGGCCGCGAGCATGTGCTCGATCGCGCTTTCGGTCAGGCCCGCCCGCAACAGCTGCCGCCGAGCCACGATCCCGTGCTGGGGCGCCGCGATCCGCGCCGCCACCGCAAGTGGGGACCGTAGCCCTGCTATCGCGGGGTCAAAGGTCTCCACCCGACGATCCTGGCCCCGATCGCGAACGGAACAACGCCCAAGGCAAACGAGAGCGCACCGAAACTCCAGCCTCCCCACCCAGCGCCGTTGCCGTTCGTTCCACGCGACGCCCACCTCCACAGAGGCGAGCCCCCGCCCGGAGCGGTCAGGTCAGCCGGAGCTCAGGCGGCCGCGGAGGCGGACTTGCTCAGGTGCCACGGGGTGAGGATGCGCGGGCCATCGGCCGTGATCGCGATCGTGAACTCGAAGTGCGCGGCCAGCGAGCCGTCCTGCGAGTAGATCGCCCAGCCGTCGTCGCCCATCCGCACCATGTGGCGGCCGGCCGTGACCATCGGCTCGACGGCGAGCACCATGCCCTCCTCGAGCGGGACGCCCTTGCCGGGCGGGCCGTAGTTGGGGATCTGCGGCTCCTCGTGCATCGAGCGGCCGATCCCGTGGCCGACCAGCGAGCGCACGATCGAGAAGCCCTCGGACTCGACGTGCTCCTGCACGGCGTGCGAGACGTCGCCGAGCCGGTTGCCGACGCGGCACTGCTCGACCGCCTTGAACAGCGAGCCCTCGGTCACCTCGAGCAGCTTCGACGCC
>DASSYY010000131.1:0-2953 GCA_035703025.1 Gemmatimonadales bacterium
TGGGATGTTCCGCGGGCTGGAGGTCGAGCTGCTCCAGGCCGGGCCGGATGTCCGCCATCGGTCGCGTGCCTCGGGGGCAGCGCTCGGATTCATGCTCGCGGTCTCGGGTGCCCTCGCGACGGTGGCGCTCGTCGCGGCCGCCCTGGTCGAGTCCTCCACCCATCGGCTGGTCCTGCAGGGGTTCGCCGCGGCCGTCGTGGCCGAGGCGGTGTACGCGTACGCCCTCGTGGTGACTCGGGTCGGCGCGACGCTGCGCCGGTACGCCATGCTGGAAACGGGCACGGCCGCGCTGCACCTCCTGCTCGGGGTTCCCCTGGCGCGCGCCTTCGGCCTGGCGGGCGCGTTCGCCGCACTCGCGCTCTCCTCCGGCGTCGGCGCCGCGGTGGCCGCACGCTGGATGGAGATGCGACCGCGCGTCGACGCGACCGCGGTCCGCGGCATGCTCGCGACCGGTTTCCCTGTCGCGCTCACCGGTGTGGGTGGCACGTTGCTTCAGACGGCGGACCGGTGGGTGGTCGCGGCATGGGGTGGGAACGAGCTGCTGGGCTATTACGCCTTCGGCGCGGCGCTCGCCAGCGCTGGGGCTGCTCTCGCGTTGTCGGTTCGCACCGTGGTGTTCACCGAGGTCTATGGGGATGCGAAGCTCTCGGGAGCTGCACCCGCGCTCAAGCGACACCTGGAGCGGTCGCTCCTTCCCTTCGCGACTCTGGTACCTCCGGTGCTCGGCGCCATCGGGGCGGTCATCAGCCCCGGGGTGACGCTGGTCGCTCCTCGATACGCCGCCGCGGTCGGGCCGGCGAGGCTCTTCCTCCTGTCGGGCGCGGCCATGGGACTCGTGAACCTGGCCGCGGTCGGCGCGGTCGCCGCCAGGCGGCAGACGCTGTTGCCGGCGTATGCCGCGGTCGCGCTCGCGGTCAACTTCGGGCTCGCCACGCTGGCACTGGCGGCGGGACTGGGACTGGAAGGCGCGGCGGCAGCCTCGCTCACGGGCTACGTCGTGTTCGCCGCGGCGGTGCTCCGGCTCAACGCCAGGCTGGGCGGCATCCTTCAGCCCGAGCGGCTGGTGGTCAGAGCGCTCCGGCCGATCGTCTGGTGCGCGGGCGCCGTCACCGTGGCCGGCCACGCCGCGGCGGGGCTGCACGAGGACGCGGCGGCGGTCGTCATCTACGTTCTGCTCATGCTGCCGCTCCTGCCGCGCTGCCGCGGCGAGTGGCGGCGCCTCAAGGGCGAGCGATGACCGGCGCTGCCGGTCTCCACGTCGTCCTGTTCACCTCGAACCGGATGGGCGTCGAGGTGGCCGCCGCCGTCGCGGCGCTGGAAGAGGTGCGCCTCCTGCACGTCGTCACCACCTCGCTGCCGAGGCCGGGGACGGTACTGGAACGGGCACGCAAGACGTACCGCTACTTCGGGCCCGCGGGGCTGCTGGCCGCGGTCCGCTCTCGCCTGCCGCGGCCGCTCGCCCCCGTGCCTGCGCCCCGGTTGGCCGACGAGCTCGCCCACCGACTGCCTTCGGCGGTTCACCTGCATTACCACGACCTGCACGCGGCGGAGTGCCTGGCCCACCTGCGCGCTCTGCGGCCGGACCTCGGAATCGTGTTCGCCTGCTACCGGCTTCACCGGTCCCTGTTTTCGATCCCTCGTCTGGGCACGCTCAATCTCCACCTGGGGAAGGCACCGGAGTTCCGGGGGTCGTCCCCCGGTTTCTACGAGCTGCTCGCGGGTGTGCCACAGGTCGGGGTCACCGTGCATCGGGTGGACGATGGTCTCGACAGCGGCCCGATTCTGCTCCAGCGCGCGTTCCCACTGGAAATCGCTCCGCGCGGCGACCCGATTCACTACCTGGCCACGCTCCAGCGCGAGGTGCTGGTCCCCGCCGGCGCCGGCCTGATGGCCGAGGCGGTGAGACTGGAGGCCAGGGGCGTGGCGGTCGGCATGCCGCAGCCACCCACCGGCTTCCGTCCCCGCCGTCGGGCGACCTGGGTCCAGCAGCGGGAGCTGCGGAGAGTCGTCTCGGATCGCCGGCGCGCGGTTGGGTGAGCTGGGCTGGGGGAGGCCACGGAACTACACGGAGCCCCGCACATCCCTACTAACTGATTCACCACGAAGGCACGAAGGGCACGAAAGACACAAAGGAATCCGATGAGTGCGCATGCATCGGAGTCCACAACATTCTTTTCTGTTGTTTTTCCTTTGTGTCCTTCGTGCCCTTCGTGCCTTCGTGGTGAATCTGTGGGGTGGGGTCGTGGCTCCGTGCAGCTCCGTGGCCTCCGTGTCTCTGTGGTGAACGGGGCGGGGTCGGCGGGAGGGCGCGCAGAAGCTACGCGAGCCGCATCCGCTCCAGCAGCCGCGTGAAGCGCACGTCGCCCCGCAGCGGATCCAGCACCGGCTCGACCTTCAAGTAGGCGAGCCAGCCGCGGCGGTCGTCCAGTGCCCGGTCGAGCCACTCGAACGCCGCGTCGCCCTCGCCGAGAGCGGCGTGGACCATGGCCAGGGCCACCGGCGTCAGGTAGTGCTCCCGCGACTCGGCATACAAGCCGTCCAGGACTCCGCGCGCGTCGGTCAGCCTCCCCTTGGCCGCGGCGACCAGGCCGAGGCCGGCGGTCGCGAGAGCGGGGCTCTCGGAGCTCGCCACGGCCTCACGGAACGCGGCCGCCGCCTCGTCGTACATGCCGAGCTGGAGGTAGGCGAGACCCAGCAGGCGATGGTTCTCCTCGGCCGTGGGGTTCATGGCCAGGGCCCGGCGCAGGTGCCCCAGCGCCTCGCGCGGCTGGCGGGCGTAATAGCACAGCCAGCCCATGCTCCGCCGGATCGAGACCGACGCCGGATCCAGCTCGGCGGCGATCCTCCCCTCCGCCAGCGCGGCCTCGGTGCGGCCCATCGCGATCAGGAACCACGAGTGCCACTGGCGCGCGACCGAGTACGACGGATTGAGTTCGATCGCGCGCTGGAATCT
>DASSYY010000017.1:0-8510 GCA_035703025.1 Gemmatimonadales bacterium
ATCGAGCGACGGCTCCGCGACGCGGAGCGCCTGCAGTCGGTGGGAACGCTGGCCGGCGGGGTGGCGCACGAGGTCAACAACCAGATGACGACGGTGCTGGGGTTCGGCGAGTTCATCCTCCGCGCGCTGGGCCCGGAGCACCCGCAGGCGGCCGACCTCCGGATCGTGCTGACCGCGGCCGACCGCACGGCGCGCATCACCCATCAGCTCCTGACCTTCTCGCGCAAGCAGGTGACCCAGCCGCGCGTGGTGGACCTCCACGCCCTCGCGCTGGGGCTCCGGCCCGTGCTGCAGCAGCTCCTCGGCAGCGACAAGGAGCTGGTCATCACCGGCGACCCGGACACGCGCCGGGTGTCGGTGGATCCCACCCAGATCGAGCAGGTGCTCATCAACCTGGTGGCCAACGCCCGAGACGCCACGGGGACCGGCGCCAGGGTGACGATCGGCGTCGAGAACGCCGAGGCCATCGGCGCGGTATCGGGAGAGCGCGACGTCGCCATCGAGCCGGGCCACTACGTGCTGCTCACCGTGAGCGACACCGGGCTCGGGATGGACGTGGACACGCTCGCCCGCGTGTTCGAGCCGTTCTTCACCACCAAGGACGTCGGCGAGGGCACCGGTCTCGGCCTCTCGATGGTCTACGGCATCGTGAAGCGGCACGGCGGCTATGTCTGGGCGGAGAGCGCCCCCGGACGCGGCACGACGATGAAGCTGTACTGGCCCGCGACCCCCGACGCGGCTGCCATGGAGCCGGGCGCGCACGCCGGAGACTCCGCCGCCGGCGGGGTCGCCGAGGCGGGTCCGTCCGCGACCGTGCGGGTGGTGGAGGACGAGCCCGCCGTGCGCGAGCTCGTGGTACGGATTCTCGAGGCGGAGGGCTACCAGGTGCTGGCAGCCGAGGACGGCCGGGCGGCACTCAAGCTGCTCGATCGGCATCCGGTCCGGCTGGACCTGGTGCTCACCGACGTCCTCATGCCGCAGATGAACGGCCGGCAGCTCGGCGACGCGCTCCATGCGCAGGACCCCGGGCTTCCCATACTGTACATGTCCGGCGACATCGGCGAGACCACGGCCGCCCGCCACCTGGTGCCCGAGGGCGCGCCGTTCGTGCGGAAGCCGTTCAGTCCCAGCCAGCTCATGGAGCACGTCGCGGCGGTGCTCGCATGAGGGTTCCTCCCCTGCAATCGCTCACCCATCCCGCTCGTCACCGGAGACGCTCTCATGCAGACGCCGACCCTACTTCGTGGCGGGCTGGTCGCCGCTTCGTTGCTCCTCGCGACCCAACCGCTCCGCGCCCAGGCCGACGCCTGCTCGATGCTCAAGCCGGCTGAGGTGACGGCGCTGCTCGGCGGCACCGCATCGCCGACGCCGAAGCCCAACGCCTGCATCTGGAAGGCGGGGGACGAGGGCAAGAAGCTGACCGTGAACAAGCTGAAGGCCACGGGATCCAGCGCCGAGATGGCTTTCATGGGCGCCCGCCAGGGCGCGAGCCACAGCGGCAAGACTCCGGTGACCGACGAGCCCGGGCTGGGCGACAAGGCGTTTTCCAGCCTGACGTCGTTCGGGGTGGCGCTGGTGGTCCTCAAGCAGGGCCGCGTCCTCCAGATGGCGTACTACACCGGCGGCGAGGGAACCGCCAAGGACCAGGAGGCGCTCCGGCCGGTGGCGAAGCAGGCCGTCGCGGCGTTCTGATGAACCGGGGGCGGATGGAGGCGTTCAGCGACGGCGTCATCGCCATCATCATCACCATCATGGTGCTGGAGATGAAGCCGCCGCACGGTGCCGACCTGGCCGCACTCCGGCCGCTCCTGCCGGTGTTCCTGAGCTACGTGCTCAGCTTCGTGTACGTCGGCATCTACTGGAACAACCACCATCACCTGCTGCATACCTGCGGCCGCGTGAACGGTCGGGTGCTGTGGGCCAACCTCCTGCTGCTCTTTTGGCTGTCGCTGTTTCCGTTCTGCACCGGCTGGATGGGCGAGAACCACTTCGCGGGGGCGCCGACGGCGCTGTATGGCGTGGTGCTGCTGGCGGCGGCCTATTCCTATCTCGTGCTGCAGAGGGCGATCGTCGCGGCGAACGGCGCGGAGGGGGCGCCGCTGGCGCAGGTGGTGGGCGCGGACCGCAAGGGCCTGGCCTCGCGGCTGATGTACATGATCGCCATCGTGGCGGCCTTCTGGATGCCGTGGATCGCGTGGGCGCTCTACGTGGCGGTGGCGGTGGTGTGGTTCCTCCCGGACCGGCGGATCGAGCGGGTGCTCCTGGGGGAGGAGGGGGCGGAGAGGAAAGCGAAGGAGGCATGATTCGGGTCATGGCTCCTTCGCTTCCTTGAGCAACGCCTACTGCAGCGACTGCGGCTCGCTGTAGAGGAAGTCATCCAGCACCACGACATCCCCGCCGCCACCGCTGGTCACGTCGTCGATCCCCGCACCGATCGGGACATCCCCGAGGGTCAGCACGACCCGCGCGATGATCGGCTGCTCGAACGTGACGCCCACCAGGCTGTACTCGTCGGGATCCGCGCGCACCGGCACCGGCACGTCGGCGATCAGCTTGCCGGCCTGGTCGTAGGCCTGGAGCCGCGAGGTGTTCGCCTTGTCCACATCCACCACGACAGCGCCGAAGCTCCGCACGGCGGCCACCGTGTCGCTCCCCGGAATCCGGAACAGGACCTCGACCTTGGTCGTGCCGATCGGCGCGAACAACTTGGGCGCGCTGAACGGAATGAGCTCAGTCGCGTAGCTCGGGTTGATGTCGGCGAAGTTATTGTCGCTCACCCGAAGGCCGGTCGTGCCGCCATAGACCAGGCCGCGCCCCTTGAAGAAGTCGGCCGGGAAGTCGAGCGTGTTGAGGAACTGCGCCGGCACGCCGTCCCAGTTGATCTGGCGCCGGCCGGAGGCGTGCCGGCCGGGCTCGCCCTTGTTGTCGACGTCGCCGATGGACGCGGCGAACTCGGGGATGTGGGCATCCACCTCGCCGCTGAGCTGGACGACGGCCGTCGGCTGGGGCGTCGGGTCGGGCGTCGTGATGTCGCCGCCGGAGTCACTGCAGGCCTGCGTGAGCGCCGCCGCGAACAGCGCGGCGACCAGCTTGATGCGGTATCCCGTCATGGAATCCTCTCCTGGTCAGGTGTCGTGCCGTGGTTCGAGGCGGGAATATTGGAGAGGATGGGGCGGCCAACTATCCGGCGGCGGACCTGATTTCGGCCCCACGATCGCTGGCCGGCAGGAGGGCGAAGGAGGGGGCGCGACCCCAACCAAAGACAGGGACGCGGCCTGCGCGAGCGCGGCGATGAGCGGCGCCATCGCCGCGAAGCACGACGTCCGGCTGCTCCGCATGCGGCGGCGCTCGCCTGTCCTCCGGTCGGCCCGCCGGTTAGCTTACTCCCGTCATGCTTCACACCCTGCGCTCCCGCGGCTTCGCCCTCGCCACTCTGGGTGCCTTCCTGCTGGCCCAGCCGGCGGCGCTCTGCACCGCGCTCTGCCTGATCGAGCAGCACCACGCGGCCACCCATGCAATGCCGCACACGGCACGCGGGAATTCGGCGGCGGCCGCCAGCACCTGTCACACCACCACCGCCGCCGACGTCCAGCGGGACGCGTTCAACATCCTGTCGCCCATGGCGCCGAGCCGCGGGCCGGTCATCGCCGTGGCGTCTCCACGCCCGGTTGAGCCCGCCCGCACGCGCGCCGCTTCGCCCCGTCAGATCTTCCACACGGTCGAGTCGCCCCCTCCCCGCCTGGTCTAGCCCAACACGTATCGAGCAGCTCAGCGACCGACGCCACCGTCGTCGGCGCCGCGCGCGCCGCACCTCCGCGGGACGCGCATGGGCCACAGACCAGGGAGACACGACATGCGGGGACCGGTGCCATTCAGCCGTCTCGCGATCCTCATCGTCATGCTCGGCCTCGCCGGCCCCACCGCCAGGGCGGCCGCCCAGGACACCATCCAGCCGGTCGACCTGGGCGAGAGCGGGGACGACCTCCAGCCGATGACGGGGGAGGACGAGCACCCGCTCACGATCTCCGGCTTCGGCGTGGGCGGCTACACCTACGACGGCAAGACCGGCGACAACTCGGCGGCGGCGGGGAAGGTCGCCGTGTCGCTGTTTCGGGAGCTGAGCGACAACCTCTACTTCTTCGGCCAGCTCACCACATCGCTCTCGGATGAGGGAGACGAGGAGCCGACCACCGAGATCGAAGTCGACAACCTGCTGGTGAGCTTCACTCCGCCCGGGGCCTCGAACCTCGCCCTCACCTTCGGCACCCTCGACGCCCCGCTCGGCTTCGAGCGCGACGACGAGGTGCTGCTGCTCACGCCGACTACCTCGTTCAACTTCGAGCTGGCCCGGCCCGCCAAGCTCACCGGCCTGTTCGCCACCTGGAGCCTGGACCCCAAGCTGGACCTCACCGCGCTCGCGGCGAACGGGTGGGACTCGCCACTCGATCCCAACCACGGCAAGACCGTCGGCGCACGGCTCGGGCTGTTCCCCGCCGAGCGCGCGAGCCTCGGCTTCAGCGCGCTCTACGGCTCCGAGGGGCCGGCCGACTCCACCAATGACCGCCTGCTGCTCGGCGCAGACTACGCCTGGGAGCCCGGCCAGGGCTGGATCGTCGCGGGCGAGGCGAACTATGGGAAGGACTACGACATCCCCGACGGCGGGGACGCGAGCTGGGCCGGCGCGATGCTGCTGGTCCATCGCCAGGTGGCGCGGCACTTCGGCATCGCCGCGCGGGCGGAGGTGCTGGACGACAAGGACGGCGCCCGCACGGGCCAGCCGCAGACGCTCACGTCGTGGACGATCGCGCCGATCTACGCCCTCGGCGTGGGGCGCGAGGGGATCTACGCCAACATCCAGCACACGACCCATCGGATCCCGCGGTTCCAGCTCCGGGGCGAGGTCCGCCTGAACCACTCGGACGTGCCGTTCTTCGAGACCTCGACCGGGGTGAGCCGGTGGGGCGTGCAGTACACCGTGCAGCTCGTCACCACCTTCTAGCCGGGGAGCCGCGATGGGCCTCTACAGCCTGCGTGACGCAAACCGATCGGTGAAACTCGGCGCGCTGCTCTTTCTCCTCGTGCTGGGCTACGCCTATCTGTTCGCCTTTCTGATGGTGAAGACCTGGTCCGGCCTCACCCCCGCGCGGGTCGCGGCGACCTACGTGCCGGAGGCGGGGGTGAACGAGATGCAGATGCAGATGAAGTCGCACGCGACCACCCAGCCGCTGGACCTGGGCCAGGTGCCGGAGATGCAGCACACCGTGGACACCAACCTGCTGATCCAGGACAGCCACATCCACATCATGATCTACTCGATCGTGGCCGCCCTGCTGACCCTGATCATCCTGGGGCTCGACTGGCCCGCCTGGTGGCGCGACACGGTGATCGTCGCGGCGTTCGGCACCGGCGCGCTCGACTTCGCCGGCCAGTGGCTCATGCGGTTCGGACTGGGCGGCTTCGCCTGGCTCACCATCCTGTCGGGCTGGGGCATGTCCCTGGTCTACCTCATTGTCCTGTTGTCGACCGTGCGGACGTTGCTGTCCGGCCGGTCCCCAAGGAGCGCATCATGATCGTCCTCGAGCTCGCCCTGGCCGCCGCGGCCCTCGGCGCACATCCCACGCCCAAGGTGGTGCTG
Organism: Gemmatimonadales bacterium; assembly: GCA_035703025.1. Taxonomy (GTDB): domain Bacteria; phylum Gemmatimonadota; class Gemmatimonadetes; order Gemmatimonadales; family GWC2-71-9; genus CAVVWJ01. The sequence continues at coordinate 5,636 of DASSYY010000017.1, forward strand.
ATGAAGCACGCCGACTTCATCCGGCAGAGCATCACGGGCGCCAAGCAGTACTTCGTCCGCACCGTGAGCATCGGCAAGGAAGACCTGGCCGTCATCCGCAAGGCCAGCGACTTCACGCCGACCGACCCCGACGTGCAGTTCTTCCTCGGCCAGGGCGCGGGCGGTGCGCCGGTCGGCGTCGCGTTCTTCCAGCAACTCGACTCCCCGCACGGTCCTATCGAGGTCGGGCTCACGCTCGGCCCGGACGGGGCGGTGGCCCACGCGGTGGTCACGACCGCGACGGTCGAGACCAAGCCCTGGGTGCAGGAGGCCATCGCCGCCGGCTTGATGGACAAGTTCGTCGGCATGCGGCAGGGAGACGATCCGCGGAAGGCGCTGGACGCGGTCGGCGGGAAGCTCGGCGGCATGCCGGAATACATGGCGGAGCTGGTCGCCACCGCGGTGGGGAGGGGGCTGGTGATGTACGGGACGTTGTACAAGGAGAGCGCGTCGTAGACGCGACCAGATGGCCGCGGCTCGCATGCTTGCGCCGCTTGCCAGCCGGGGCATACTGTAGGACGTGCGCCCGGACCTGCTGCATCTCGCCGCCGACCTCTCCCGCCGCGCCGAGGCCTTCGCTCTCGCGACCGTCGTCCGCCGCGAGCCGCCCAGCTCCGCCCGCGTGGGCGACACCGCGCTCGTCACCCAGGGCGGCGCGTTCCACGGCTGGCTGGGCGGGAGCTGCACCCAACCGGTGGTCGTGCGGGAGGCGCTGCGCACGCTCGCCGACGGCCGCCCCCGGCTCATCGCCCTGTCGCCCGACCCCGACGCCGAGCGGCGGCCGGGGGTCGAGGCGTTTCCGATGACCTGCCACAGCGGAGGGAGCGTGGACATCTACATCGAGCCGCAGCTCCCGGCGCCGAGACTGGTGGTGTTCGGCCTCTCGCCGGTGGCGCAGGCGCTCACGCGGGTGGCCCGGGCGATGGGCTACAGCGTCGATGCCGTGGACCCAGCCGCCGACCGCGCCGCCTTTCCCGAGGCGGACCGGGTGTTCACCTCGGTCGCCGAGCCACTCCTCCGACAGCGCGCGCCGGCGGGCGGCGCCACAGTCGCGGCGGCGATCGCGACCATGGGCGAGGGCGACGAGGACGCGCTCCGCGCCGCGCTCGACCTCGAGCCCGGCTACATCGGCCTGGTGGCCAGCCGCCGCCGGTTCGCCACGATCCGCGACACGCTCGTCGCCGGCGGCACGCCGGCCGCCGCGCTCGATCACGTGAAGTGCCCGGCTGGCCTCGACATCGGAGCCCACTCCCCGGCCGAGATCGCCGTGAGCATCATGGCCGAGCTGGTGCAGCGCGTGCACGCGAAGCCGGCGCCGGCCCGGACCCGCGCGCTGCCGGTGGCCGCCGGCGAGGCCCGCGACCCCGTGTGCGGCATGATGGTGGCCGTCGCGACGGCCAAACACACCGCCAGCTACGGAGGCCGGACCTTCTACTTCTGTTGCGCCGGCTGCCGCGAGCGGTTCCTCGCGAGCCCCGAGGCGTACGCGGCGGCGGTGGAGGCGGGGAGCGACGGGTGAGGCCGGAGATCCGGGCGACGCAGGAGGCCATGGAGCGGCACGGCTACATCGCCGATGCCCCGACCGCCACGGCCGTCTACCTCGCCCGCAGCATGCCGAAGCCGCTCCTGGTGGAAGGCGACGCCGGCGTCGGCAAGACCGAGATCGCCAAGGTGCTCGCCACGATGCTCGGCACCGAGCTGATCCGGCTCCAGTGCTACGAGGGGCTGGACGTGAACACCGCCCTCTACGAGTGGAACTACCAGCACCAGCTCCTCCGGCTCCGGATCGCCGAGCGCGAGGCCGCCGATCCGGCGGGGCTCGAGCGCACCATCTTCGGGCGGGAGTACCTGCTGGAGCGGCCGCTGCTCCGGGCGATCACCCGGCCGGACGCGCCGCCGGTGCTCCTCATCGACGAGATCGATCGCGCCGACGACGGCTTCGAGGCCTTCCTGCTCGAGGTGCTGTCGGATTTCCAGGTCACCATCCCCGAGCTCGGCACCCTCCGCGCGACGCACGTGCCGTACGTGGTGCTGACGTCGAACCGCAGCCGCGAGATCGGCGACGCGCTCCGGCGCCGGTGCCTGTACCTCTACCTCGAGCACCCGACGCTGGAGAAGGAGATCCGGATCATCCGGGCGCGGGTGCCGGACGCGGAGGAGCGGCTGGCGGACCAGATCGCCCGGTTCATGCAGGCGCTCCGCCGGCGGCGGCTGGTGAAGACGCCCGGCGTGGCGGAGACGCTCGACTGGACGCGGGCGCTGATGTCGCTCCATCTCGATCACCTCGACGCCGAGGCGGTCGAGGCCACGCTCGGCTGCATCCTGAAGGACCCGGGGGACATGCGCGCGCTGGGCGAGTCCGACCGGGCCGAGCTGCTGGCGGAGAGCGCGTGAGCGCGCACGGCGTCGCGGGACGGGGCGGGGCCGAACGCGGGCTGGTGCCGCACCTGGCGGCCTTCGCGGGTGCGCTGCGCGAGGCCGGCGTGCCGGTCGGCTTGAGCGATGAGGTGGACGCCGCCGGGGCCCTTCCCTTGGTGGACGTGCTCGACCGCGACGAGGTGGCCGCCGCCCTCAGGTGCGCGCTCAAGATCCGGCGCGAGCACTGGCCGGTGTTCGACGAGCTGTTCGTCCGGCTCTGGCGGGAGACGCGGCCGCTGGCGCACGTGGAGCGGCACACGCGGGCGCCGCCCAATCGGGCGGTGCCGCGCGGCGCGAAGGCAGCGGACGGCGCGGCGGCGGGGAGCGAGGGCGCGGGTCGCGAGGCGCCGGCCGGCGAGCCCGGCTGGAGCGCCGACGAGGTGCTCCGGCGGAAGCCGTTCGAGGCGATGTCCGAAGA
>DASSYY010000166.1:0-8642 GCA_035703025.1 Gemmatimonadales bacterium
AGAGCAGCACCACGAGACAGGTGATCGTGAACAGCCGCTCGGCGCCGGGGATCCCCGCGAACACCGGCAGCAGCACCAGCAGCAGCGAGGACAGGCCGCGCGGGCCGAACATCGCGATCAGCCGGCAGCTCCCCGGCTCGATCCCCGAGCGCTTGAGCACCGGCAGCAGCACCACGCTCCGGATGCCGAGCGCCACGGCCGTGAACAGCAGCACCCGCCAGTCACCCGCCACGCTGAAGCCGGTCCAGATGAGCCCCGCCCCGAACGCCACGAACGTGAGCAGCAGGAACATCTCGGCCGAGGCCTCGCCGTAGTCGAGGAAGCAGTCGCACAGCTCGACGTCGAGCAGCGCCACGACCAGCCCCGCCGCGAACGCCGCCAGGAACCCGCTTCCGCCCACCGCCTCGGCGCCCGCGTAGGCCGTGAACGCGACGCCCAGGGCGTAGAGCGACTCGTAGTCGCGCCGGACGCCGACCCGCCGGCGCACCTGGTCGAGCAGCGTGATCGCCACCCAGCCGCAGAAGACGCCGAGCATGGGGCCGAGCAGGAAGAGGCCGACGGCGCGGCTGCCGTACTCCCACGCGGGCGCCGGGCCCGAGGCGCGGAGCGCCAGCATGCAGAGCACCACGATCGGGAGCAGGATGACGTCGTTCATCCCGCTCTCGAGGCGAAGCGCGAGCTTGGCGGGCGGCGGGATGTTGGGGTTCCGGAGCAGCGAGCGGAGCAGCACCGGGTCGGTCGAGGCCAGCGCGGCGCCGAGGATGGCGGCCGCGGCGGGATGGAGGCCGAGCAGCGCCCAGGCGGCCAAGGCGGTGAGGGCGGCGGGCAGCAGGGTGCCGGGACCCAGGATCAGCGCCGCCAGCCGGCGCTGCATGCGGACCTCGGCGACGTCGACGCCGATGGCGTCGCTGAAGAGCACCAGGACGAGGCCGAGGGTGGCGATCACCTGGAGCGAGGGCGAGTCGAGCTGGAGCTCGACCAGGCCGAGTCCCGCGGGGCCGAGGAGGGCGCCGACGAGCAGGAAGATCGCGACCTGCGGCAGGCCGGTGCGCTCGACCAGGCCCGAGAGCAGCGACGAGACGATGATGACGATACCGACGAGCGCGAGGAGGGCGGTGAAGCTTTCGTGGGTCATGGGCGGAAACATGACCCGGGACCGGGGACCGGCGCCAGCCGGCGGAGTGGCCTCAGGAGCACCCGGGCTGAGTGGAGCGGGTCCGGCCCGTGGCCCGCGCCTCCGCCTCGCTGGCGAAGTAGAGCAGCTCGTGGGACCGGAGCGCCAACGGGCAGCTGCTCGGGAAGTAGAAACGGCCCCCGGGCAGTGCCGCCCAGGGGTGAGCGCGCCGGAACGGACTGATCGCGACCGGGGAGCTCGAGTCGCCCCGGATCGACCGCTGCGGTGAACCGACGGAGTCGGCCCCGATCCTTTTCGGCTTCGGCGTAACGCCGGTCGCAACCGGATTCGCGGCAGGGGTGGGGCCGGGCACCACCTTGGTGGGCAGCACCTTGGCGAGCGGGACCTTGGCGGTCGGGCCGGGCACCGCCGCCGTCTTCGGGGCCGGAGCCGTTGGCGCTCGACGCTCCGGTCGCTTCACCACCGCCGCACTCAGGGCTGTGGATCGCGTCGGTGCCGGCGCGGGCGACTCGCCCGCCGTCATCCCGGTCTCCTGGGCGGCGCGAACGTGGGCGCCTGCGACCCAGGGGCGACCCCAGCCGAACCAGGCAACCGCTGCGAGGAGCGCGGCGGCGGCCCCTGCCACCCCGGGATGAAAGGACTGCGCGAGGTCGCGCCGGCGGGCGGACTTCCCGGCCTCCGCGAGCTCGTCCGCGAAGGCCGCCACGGTCGGGTAGCGACCGTCTGGAGTCGGGGCGAGCGCGCGGTCGACCACCGGCCTCAGCGCCTCGGGAATGGTCGCACGGGCCGCCTCGCCATCCGGTGGGGCCCCGGTCAAGAGATGATGGAGCACCGCTCCGAGGCCGAACACGTCGTCGAGCTCGGTGGGCGTGCTTCCCGCGACCCGTCCGGGGCTCGCGTACCGCTCATCGACTCCACCGCGGCTCCCGCGTCCCGGCTGATGATTCGAGCCGAGATTGAAGCGAATGAGCTTGGCGTGCGGCCGGTGGTCGTCGCCCTCCGTGAGCAGGATGGCTCGGGGCGAGACATCGGCGTGAACGACGCCGGCCTGATGCGCGGCGCTCAGGCCCGCGGCGGTCTGCAGGCAGATGTCCACCGCCTCCCGGGTCGGCAGCGCCCCGCGAGTGGCGAGGGCGTCCGAGAGGAGCCGGCCCGTCAGAAACTCGGCAACGGCGTAGGCGCGCCCATCGGAGGTCTCTCCCACCTCCACGAGGCCCGCGACGTTGGGATGGCGTACGAGACAGGCTCGCCGAAGCTGCTGGACCAGTCGGTCGGGAACTGCCGGGGCGGCGGTCGGACCTTCGGGGCCAGGCGAGACGTCCAGCAGCGTGAGCGCGACAGGCGGTCCCGCGGGATACTGAGCGCGATAGAGGGGGCCCAGACCGGTGCGCCCCATACGCTCCAGCACTCGCAGGCCGGCCGGCAGCACTCGGCCCGTTAGGGTGTCGGATTCCGTGGGGGGAAAGATCGGGTCCATGGACGTCACGGCGCTGGCGGAGGTCTTCGTGATCTAACGGGCCGCCCGGCCCGGCGCAATGGAGGTCAGGCCTCATGCTGCTCGCTGCCCACGGCACCGCGAGGGCACCGCAGGCAACTCGCAAGAGTTCTCCGGCTACTCGATCACGAGTCCCCGGCCGTTGAAGTTCACGATCGCCGTGCCGCAGCCCACGCCCTGAACCCAGAGGTTCTGGATCCCGTCGATCAGGGGAGCGAGGTCCCCGTCCGAGACGATCATCTGGGCGGTGAACGACTGCTCGTCTCCGTCGCCGGCCCGGTAGAAGTCGGCGAGCAGCACCGCCGTGTGGGCGTCCGTGGTGGCGGTCTTCACCGCGTCGCCCAGCGTGCACTTGAAGGGGACGGACGCCAGGAGCTGAGCCGTGTCCCAGCGCACGCCCTCGTCGGTGGCGCAGCCCGTGAGCGGACCCTGGGCCACCGGAGTGGTGCAGTCGAAGCCGCCCGCGGAGGCGACGGAGGTCGTCTCGTCCGGCACGACATTGCTGGCGGTGGCCGGATCGAAGGACCCGCCGCCGGTGAGCCGGACCTCGCCGGTGGGAAAGCCACTGGCGCTGCCGTTGAAGCCGAAGCCGATCCGCCCGGCGGCCTTGAAGGCCGGCGCCTGGAGGGCATCGGTGGGGGTGGGGCTGGTGCCATCGCTGCAGGCGGCGGCCAGCGAGAGTGCCAGCAGCGCAAGCAGGGACGGCGTGCCAAACGGTCTCATGTCATTCCTCATGGTCAGGCGTGTGAATAGGTCCGAGACTAGCCGTGGCGAAGAGCCCGGCGTCCCGCGCGACCGGCAGCAGCCGCAGGTCCGGGAAGGACCCGCGGCAGCCTTCGCCGGAATGCGGTCACCGAACGACGATCGTTCCCCGCATCATCGTGCCGTGCACGGCGCAGTCGTACTGGTAGGTGCCCGGCGTGGAGAACGTCACCTGATAGGTCTTGCCGTCGCCGGTGAGGACGTCGCTGCTGGCAAACCCTGCCGGGCTCAGCGACTCGATGCTGTGCGGGACGTTGCCCGAATTGGTCCAGGTCCACGTCACGGTCCCACCCGCGGCCACGGTGTCGACGGCCGGGTTGACCGTGCCGTTGTGCCCGCTCTTGAAGAAGATGTTGCCGACGACGACGTTCGCCGCGAGCGGAACGGTGCCGCCGGTCGTGCCGCCCGTAGTGCCGCCGCCGGTGGTACCGCCGCCCGTGGTGCCGCCGCCGGTCGTGCCGCCGCCGGTGGTGCCGCCGCCGGTCGATCCGCCACCAGCCGATGGGCCGGTGGGTGGTGTGTAGCTCGAGCACCCGGCAAACACTGCCAGGGCCGCCGCCATCAAGAAACGCCTGATCATGACTTCCCCCTCGGTCTGAATGCGATGCCGCAAAAGGCGCGAGCGTGTGCATCCCGGAGTTGCTGGGCTCACGGGTGCCACGCGTAGGAGCGGATTGCGGGGGAGAATATTGGCCGGCGGCGGGCGACCAACTATCCGGCGTGCGACCTGACTTCGATCCGGCAATCGCTGGTCGCACGGCAGGCCGAGGACGGGGAACGGACCCGACCAAAGTCAGGGATGCCGCGAGGCGTCGGGGGACTGGCGCCCGCGGCCCGGCGCGGGCTAACCTGGGACACCATGCCCACCTCCGAGCCGTTCGCCACCGCGCTTCTCCTGGCCGTCGCCGGCCTCCTGATGGGGGCGAGCGTGCTGTTCAGCCGGGCGTCGAACCGGATCGGCGTGCCGATCGTGCTGTTGTTCCTGATCATCGGCATGCTGGCGGGCTCCGAGGGCCTGGGCCGGATTGCGTTCGAGGACTACGGCTTCGCATTCCGGCTGGGATCGCTGGCGCTGGCGCTGATCCTGTTCGACGGCGGGCTCAACACGCCCATGGCGGCGCTCCGGCGCACGTGGGCGCCCGCTGGGCTGCTGGCGACGGTCGGCGTGGCGCTCACGGCGCTGCTGATCGCGCTGCCGGCGCACTGGTGGGGGCTCGCGTGGCCGCAGGCGTTGGTGCTGGGGGCGGTGGTGTCGTCCACCGACGCGGCGTCGGTGTTCGCCGTGCTCCGGGGGAGCGGACTCCAGCTCAAGCGGCGGGTGGGGACGACGCTGGAGCTCGAGTCGGGCCTCAACGACCCGGTCGCCGTCATCCTCACCACCGCGCTCACCGCCAACCTGCTGCACCCGGGCGAGCTGAGCGGCGGCCGGATCCTGCTGGAGATCCTGCTCCAGCTCGCCATCGGCGGCGCGCTCGGCGTGGGCGTGGGGCTGGGCGGGCGGTGGCTGCTCCGCCGGTTCCCGCTGACCACCGGCGGGCTCTACCCGGCGCTCACGCTGGCGTTCGCGCTGCTGGCGTTCGGGGTCACGACGCTGGTGCACGGCAGCGGGTTCCTGGCGGTCTACCTGGCGGGGATGGTGCTGGGGAACGGTCCCCTGCCCTACCACAACGGACTGCTCCGGGTGCACGACGCGCTGGCGTGGCTGGCGCAGATCGGGATGTTCCTGATCCTGGGGCTGCTGGTGTTCCCGAGCGGGCTGCTGGAGGTGGCGCACACCGGGCTCGGGCTCGCGATCCTGCTGGCGGTGGTGGCGCGGCCGGCGGTGGTGGCGCTCTGCCTGGCGCCGTTCCGGTACCCCAAGCGGGAGGTGGCGTACATCGGGTGGGTGGGGCTTCGCGGTGCGGTGCCGATCGTGCTGGCGACGTATCCGGTGCTGGTGGGCGCGCCGGGCGCGGACCGGATCTTCCACGTGGTGTTCTTCATCGTGGTGGCGAACGCGCTGGTGCCGGGAGCGACGGTGGCGTGGGTGACGCGCCGGCTGGGGCTGCAGAAGGCGGAGGCGCCGGCGCCGCAGGCGGTGCTGGCGATCGAGTCGCGGCTGCCGCTCGAGGGCGAGCTCCTGTCGTTCTACGTGGACGAGGCGCTGGTGGTGATGGGGGCGACGCTGCGGGACCTGGAGTTTCCGGAGGGGTCGAGCGTGACGCTGATCGTGCGGGGGAACCGGCTGATCCCGCCGCGGGGCTCGACGGTGCTGCAGACGGGGGACCACGTCTACGTGCTGGCGCAGCCGGAGGACAAGGGGCTGATCCAGCTCATGTTCGGGCGGCCGGAGGCGGAGTAGGAACCGGTGGGTATGCGTGTTCGAGCAGCCGGGCGGTACGCCCTCTGACCCGGCGGCTACATGTCCGGCGCCGCTGCAGCCGCCGCTTCGACGCGAAGGGTTTCGAGCGCAGAGACGAGGGCCCGAGCGTCGGCATGGCGCCGCGCCGGTTCCTTTTCCAGCAGGCGGTGCACGAGTTGCGTGACCGCCGGCGGCACGTCCGGGCGGAGGGCCGCCAACGGCGCCGGCTCCCGCCATTGGATCGCGTAGAACAGCGCCTCCATGGACTCTGCCGCGAACGGCGGCCGGCCGGCGAGCATCTCGTACAGCACCACGCCCACTGCCCACAGATCGGTGCGATGGTCGACCGGGTTACCGCACGCCTGCTCGGGACTCATATAGGAGAGGGTGCCGATCACCGCACCCGTCCGCGTGAGGTTGGCATTGGCGACGGTTACCTTGGCGACTCCGAAATCCAGAATCTTCACGCGGCCGCCGGACGTCACCACGATGTTGGCGGGCTTGATGTCGCGGTGCACCACACCGGCCGCATGGGCATGCTCGAGGCCGCGGGCGACCTGCAGCGCGTACTCGAGCGCCTCCGCCACCGGCAACGGCCCTCGCGCGATCTTCTGCTTCAGCGTCTCACCCTCGTAGTAGGGCATGACGATGACGAGCTGCCCGGCTTCCGGCTCCGCCACCTCGAAGATCGTGCACAGATTGGGGTGGTCGAACGAGGCGATCGTCTTCGCCTCCCGGAGAAACCGGTGCTTGAGCTCCGGGTCGGCGCCCAGGGACGCCGGGAGATACTTGAGCGCCACAAATCGCTGCAGCCGCTGGTCCCGGGCCTTGTAGACGATTCCCATGCCTCCGCCGCCCACCCGTTCGACGATCTCGTATTGTGAGAGCGTCAGCGGCGGCGGCGCGGGATGCGGCCCCGCCGCGCCCAGCAGGACTCCCGCGAGCTTCCCGGTGACGTCGCTCTGCCCGGCCGCTGCCAGCAGGGCCTCCACCTCGCGTCGGAGCTCCGGATCGTCCGCGCTGTCTCGCGCCAGAATCCGTACGCGATCACCGGGCGAGAGGTCGACCACCTCGTCGAACAGGGCCTCGATGCGCCGCCGGCGCCCGGCGGGATCGCCGGGGATGTCGGCGGGCACACCGAGGAATGCCCGCACCTCTCGGAGGAAGCGGGGCCACGCCGGCTCGGACTCGAGTAGGAGATGATTGCAGCTGTCGAGCGGCACGAAGCCGGCACCGGGTATCGTAGAGGCCAGCAGCCGGCCCTCGTTGAACGGGATCCGGCGGTCCCCCGTACCGTGCAGCACCAGGGTCGGGAGGCCCAGGCGGGGCACCAGCTCACGCACGTCCAGCAGGTGGAAGGCGGCGCACATACGCGCGGCGTTTTCCGGCGTGGCCGAGACCCGCTGCAGCTCGTTGAACCAGTGGATCTGCTCGGGTGTTCCCTCGGGGATGAACAGGCGGGTGAAGACCTGGCGGAAGGCGTCGTGGTCCTTCCCCCAGCCCAGGCGGATGAGCCGCAGCAGCAGCTCGCGCTCTTCGCGCTCGCCATCGGACTGCTCCCTGTGCGCTTGGCCCCTGGCGTAGGTGCCGTACAGGATGAGGCGGCTCACGCGCTCGGGATGGCGGGTGGCGTACGCAATCGCGATGGGGCCGCCCTGCGAGATGCCGAGCAGAGGGAAGCGGTCCAGCTCCAGGTCGTCCACGACAGCTTCGAGATCGCGGACCCAGGCGTCGAGCGAGAACTCGTCGACCGTCCAGTCGGAGAGGCCGCAGCCGCGCTCGTCGTAGCGCACCAAGGTGTGATCGCGGGAGAGCTCCCGGATCCAGTGGCGCCAGACCGGGCTGTTGCCGTCGTGCTCGAGGTGGCTGAGCCAGTTGGCCGCTTTCACCAGCGGCGGGCCGCCTCCGCTGGTGGCGTAGGCGAGGCGCGCCCCGTCGGATGAGGTGCAGAAGCGGATCCGCTGATCGAGGGCGGGACTCGCGCGGTGGTCCATGGCCAGGGCCGGATGGGAATACCCGCCAATCTGCCCCATGAGGCGGGAGCCACACAAGAGGCGGCCGAGCTGGCACGTGGCGCTCGAGCGTCTTGCCGCAGGCGTTCCAGAGCGAGCGGCCCGCACGAAGTGCAAGCCGGTGCATCGCGGAGAGCGATTGTCGGCCTCCCGGCCGCGCCGGCGTGCGGTCCACCTCATGTTCGGAGGGCCGGAGGCGGAGTAGACCCCCATCGAGTGCGGGCGCGTCGCCATAGGACTTGGGCGCGTCTCCCTAGGATGCCGAAGCGTCTCCCTACGATGCGGGCGCGTCTCCGCAAGATGCGGACGCATCTCCATCGAGTCGACACGCCGCTCCGTTGAACGGGCGCGCCGCTCCATCGCGTGGCGACGCCGCTCCATCAAGTGCGAACGCCGCGCAACCAAATGGGAACGCGCGGCCACAGAGCGGCGGCGCGTCTCCCCCAGGCGGGAGCCCGCCTCCCTGCAGTCGGTACGGAGCCGCCGCGACCGCGACCGCGGCGCCCCGAGACGCGGACGCCCGGCCATCGGACCGGGTCGCGACGACTCGGGATCGAAGCGCGAGCACCGAGGGACGGGATGCGACTCCATGGCGGCGCGGCGGAGCTCCCTCGATGCGCGGCGCGTCTCCCAGAGCCCGCGGCGCGACGGCCCAAGCTGTCGGCGCACGCACCTTTCGCGCGAGAGCGGGTCCGTCGAGCCGACGCGGAGGGCCATCGGACCGCCACAACGCGTCATCGGACCGCCGCGACGCGCCATCGGACCGCCACGACGCGCCATCGGTCCGCTACGACGCGCCACCAGTCCGCGACGGCGGTCCCTCGGACGCGCGACCGTCGACCTTGGACGCAGGCGGGCCGACGTTTGACGCGGGCGCGGCGATCTTCAGCGCGGACG
>DASSYY010000176.1:0-8296 GCA_035703025.1 Gemmatimonadales bacterium
GCCACGTAGTGATCGAAGTAGCGGCGCAGGATTGCGGTGCCGGACTCGTCCTTGAGCAGGTCGAACGCGGCGAATAGCGGGAGGGCGATGCCCTCGTGGAAGACCAGCGTGGTCTCCAGCCCGCCGTCGGTCAGGTATAGCTCGTCGCGGAGCTGAGGCAGCTGCTGGCGGTACCGGCTCATGGGGGAGCTCCTTTCGGTCCGTGGCCGTGGTGAGTTGCCGCAGTCCCAAGCTACGGTCGCCCGCGGCCGCGAATCAAGATTGCGGCCGGTTGACGATGTCGCGGATGTTGATAAGCGACACTCCCGGCGTCCACACATTCCACACATGTACACACGACCCATAGCCGGTGCGCCACGCACGACTTACCCTCAACATCCTCCACACACCGCCGCGCGCGCCCCCGAACAAAAATGAGCGCTTGTAACGTCGACTCCCGGGCCTAGATTGACCTCCCTGCCACAACGACCCCGCGACTCCTGGGGAGGTCCATGATGACGCGCCAAGCCCGACTCAAGCCCGAGTTCGCCCACTACTATCCCGGCGTGGAGCCGGACACGTGGCACGCCGCCGCCGGGCTCGCGGACCAGGTGCTGGCGTGCAGGCTGCTGCTGCCGAGCGGGGGATTCGCGCTGCACGAGCGGGCCATGAGCGGGGGGCATTTCGAGTTCCGAGGGGGCGCCGGCCCGCGGTTCACGGCGCCGGACCGACTCGCGCTCGATCCCCGCGCAGCCGGCGTGCTCGACGCGGCGCTGGGCTAGCGCCGCGCGGCGGCGATGCTCGCGAGGAGCAGCCGCACTCGCGCCACCAGCTCTTCGGGCGCGAACGGCTTCTGAATGAAGGGGGCCGACGCCGGGAGGAGGCTCCGCGCCAGCACGTCGTCGCCGGTGTATCCCGACATGAAGAGCACCGGAATGTCGGGCTGGGTGAGGGCCAGCGCCTCGCTCAGCTCCCGGCCGTTGAGGCCGGGCATGATCACGTCGCTCAGCACCAGCGCGGGCGGCTCGGGCATCGTGGCGACCATCTCCAGGGCCTGCCGCCCGTTCTCCGCTTCGGCCACCGTCAGTCCGACCCCCTCCAGCGACCGCCGCACCAGGCTCCGCACCGACGACTCGTCCTCCACCACCAGCACCACCGCCGAGTCCAGCCGCACCGGCCGCTCCGCCGCGCGCGGTTCGGCCGGCGCCACGTGCTCGCCGGTGTCGGCGGTCGCGGCCGGAAGATAGATCTTCATGACCGTGCCCACGCCGGGCTCGCTGTAGCACCAGATGAACCCGTCGTGCTGCTTGACGATGCCGTAGACGGTCGAGAGGCCGAGGCCGGTGCCCGCGCCGACCGGCTTCGTCGTGAAGAAGGGCTCGAAGATCTTGGCCGCCGTCGTCGCATCCATGCCGCAGCCCGTATCGGAGACGGTGAGCCGCACGTAGGGGCCCGGCGCCAGCCGGCTCACCGCGTGGGCGGCCGCGTAGGCCTCGTCGAGCACCACGTCGTCGGTGCCGATCGTGAGCCGCCCGCCCGTGGTCATGGCGTCGCGGGCGTTGGGGGCCAGGTTGATCAGCACCTGGTCCACGTGGGTCGGGTCGGCCAGGACCTCGCGCCGAGACCGGCGCGGCAGCACCACGAGGGTCTTGTCGGCCCCCAGCAGACGCTCGAGGACCGGGACGAGGGCCGTCACCGCGTCGTGGAGGTCCATCAGCCGCGTCTGGTTCACCTGCCGGCGGCTGAAGGTGAGGAGCTGCTGGGCGACGCGCGCGGCGCGGGTGGCGCCGCGGATCATTTCGTCGACGTCGGGCGTCTGCGGGTGATCGGGCCCCAGCTCCTTGAGCACGAAGTCGCCGAAGCCGAGCACCGCCATGAGCTGGTTGTTCACCTCGTGCGCCACACCGCCGGCGAGCGTCCCGACCGCCTGGAGCTTCTGCGCCTGGCCGAGCTGCTCCTGCGCCTTCACGCGGTCGGTGATGTCGGCGTGCGCTCCCACCCATTCCCGCACCGAGCCATGCTCGTCCAGGACCGGCACGGCCCGCACCTCCATGTGCCGGTACTCGCCGTCGTGCCGGCGGAGCCGGTGCTCCAGCAACAGCGGCCTCCGGTGCCGCACCGCCTCGCGCCAGGCGCGGGCCATCTCGGCCTGGTCGTCGGGGTGGATTGCGCGGAGCCAGCCGCCGCCGGCCGCCTCGAACTCGGTCTGCCCGGTGAAGGCGAGCCACTGGCTCAGGTCCAGCGGGCGGGCGCCGTCGGCTGACGTGGTCCACACGATCCGCGCGGTCGCCACGACCAGCGCGCGATAGCGCGCTTCGCCCTGCCGAAGGAGGTCCTGCGCATGGCGCTGCGCGGTGATGTCGTTGTCGACCTCGATCACGGCGTCCGGGCGGCCGGTCTGGTCACGGTGGAGAATCCAGTGGCTCGCCACCTGGACCACGGTGCCGTCCCGCGCCTGACGGGCGATCTCGCCGTGCCACTCGCCCCGCTCGCGCACGAAGGCCTCCACCTCCCGCTCGAGCACCGGAAACTCGGTGGGCAGCAAGTCGCGCGCGCTCGCCCCGGTGGCCTGCTGGGCCGACCAGCCGTACAGACGCGCGGCGCCGTCGCTCCAGAAGCGGACTCGCCCGTCGAGACCGCGTGCGAGCACCGGCGCGTGGGTCAGGATCTCCAGCAGCTCGCGGGTCTGACGCTCGCTCTCGCGCGCAAGCGCGGCCGCCGCCGTCTCGGCCCGAAGCCGCTGGTCACGGAGCGCCAGCTCCGCCTGTGCCCGGTCGCCGGCCCGGCGCTCGGCATCGGACCGGCGCACGATGCCCGCCACCCAGAACGCCGCCGCCAGGAACATCGCGATGAACCCCGAGACGAACACCACCAGCCCGACATGCACCTCGTAGAGTCCCAGCCGGAGCGCGACCACGCTGGCGGCCGCGAACAGCAGGGGCAGCAGCACCGCGAGCGGCAGCAGCAGCCGGAGGAGCGTCGTTCCCGGATCGCGCCCCCGGACCAGCAGGACGACGGCGGCTTCCTGGGTGGCGACGGCCACGCCGGCCGAGAGGAACAGCAGCACCACGGCGGCGTGCAGCGCCGTGCCGAGCCGGTCCGCGAAGCTGTGGAGCTCGGTGACACCCACCAGATGGCCCACGATCGGCACGATCGGGAGGATGACGACACCGAGCACGATGGCGGTCTGGAGCCGGCCCGCGCGCTGGCGGGGACGGACCGCCGCGAGCAGGAGGGCGACCCCTTGCAGGAAGAAGGTCGCGGCGGTGATGGGGGCCGGCCGCCCGGGAAAGACTCGCGAGAGGACGGCCACCTGCTGAGGAAACAGCAGCCGGTCGAGGTGCAGATCGACGCCGAACAGGTACTCGGCCACGAGGAGGGCGGAGAGGAGCGTCGACGCCAGCGCCAGGTCGCGGTGGATGCGCCCGCGACCGAGATGCGCGGCCAGCAGGCCCATGCCGGTCACCAGGAAGAGCACCGCGGCCAACGGCTGGGTGGGCAGGACGAACTGCGGCAGCGGCAGGAGCCGCCCGATGGCGAGCGTGTAGCCGCCGAGGACGGCGATCCCGAACGCGATCGACACGACCGCGGCCGCCAGGGGCACCTGGCGCATCCGCCGGAGCGTGCGATCGCGCTCCTCGCTCACAGCCGCCGGCTCTCCGCGTTGACTTCGGCCCAGTCGAGCTCCTCCTCCACCCGGTGGAACGCATCGTCCCCGATTACGCCGCGTGCGCGCATCTCCGACAGTCGGCGCCGCTCCTCGGCGTAGGCCCGCCGCTGCACGTTGCCGAAGTCGCGCCAGCCGTCCGCCTCGGCCGGGTCGAGCGCCCCATCGCCCTGCTCGGCCCGGAGGAGTCGCGCCTGGTATTTCCGCCGGAGGAAGCCCACCATCTCTCCGTCGCCTTCGGCCGCGACCGGACTCGCCCCGTCCACCGCGGCGAGCGCGGCCCGGGCCGTCTCGGCGCGCGCGAGCCGAACCTCACGGTCGACCGAGCCGTCGTCCCGCAGCGCCACCAGCTTCATCAGCGGCCCGACGGTCATGCCCTGGACCACCAGCGTGACGAGCACGACGGAGAACGCGGTGAAGAGAATGAAGTCCCGGTAGGGGAAGGCGCCGACCCCGCCGTCGGGCAGCGCCAGGGCCGCCGCCAGCGTGACGATGCCGCGCATGCCGCACCAGGCCACCACCGCGGCCGCGGCGGTGCTCACCTTCGCGCCGCCCCACCGGGCGACCCCCGTGTACGACATCACCCACACGATCCGCACCAGGATGACGGTGCCGCAGATCGCGATCGCGGCGGTCGTGTACGTGGCCAGCTCCGTGCCGCTCAACCGTGCCAGGATCGGCTTCAGTTGCAGACCGATGAGGATGAAGGCCAGCACGTTCAGAACGAAGACGACGACCTCCCACACCGCGTAACTCTGGATCCTGAGCCTGGCGGAAATGAGGTCCGGCGCCTGCCGCGCCACGAGGATCGCGAACACCACCACCGTCAGAATGCCCGACAGGTGGATCTCCTCGGCCAGCATCCAGACTGCGAAGGTGCTGAGGAACTGGATGATGACGGAGGTGGGGACGTCGGTGATGCGCGGCGTGATCCAGACAGAGATCCGGGCTGCCGCCGCGCCGAGGATCACGCTGCCCGCGGCCACCAGCGCCAGCATGGGCACCGCCCCCCAGCCGCCGAAGCTGCCGGTGATCGCCGCCGCCACCGCGAGCCGGTAGATCAGCAGCGCGCTGGCGTCGTTGAACAGGCTCTCGCCCTGGAGGATCACGAGGATGCGGTGCGGCGGGCGGAGCTGAGACAGCACCGCCGTGGCCGCCGCGGCGTCGGGCGGCGCCACCACGGCACCGAGGGCGATGGCGGCCGGCCAGGGAATGCCGGGCAGGAGCTCTCTCGCGACGATCGCCACGGCAGCGACCGTGAGGCCCACGGCCACGAGGGCCAATCCCGTCACCGCGCGCCAGTTGTGTTTCAGGTCGCGCGGGGAGGAGTCGAACGCGGCGTCCAGCAGGACCGGGGCCACGAGCAGAGTCAGCGCGAGCTCGGGATCCAGCGTCACCTCGGGGAGATTCGGCAGCAGGGCCAGCCCCGCCCCCACCAGCGCCAGGAGCGCGGGATACGGGGCGTTCACCCGGCGGGCGAGCGCGGCAAGCACGGCGCCCACCAGCAGAAGCGTGATGACGAGCTTGAAAACGGGCACGAATGTCCGGGGCCGGAGTGTGTTGGGTCACACGAAAGCTACACAGGTGGCTGCCGCGGCGAAGGGCGACAGGACCGTCGAATATGGGAGTGGAAGTTTCACAATTGTGACCCGGTCCACCTTCGGGCCGGCGCCCGGGGCGGTACCATTCAGCTGTCCCTCCGAGACAGGTGGGGGGCACGCGACTTGCCCGGGAGAGCAGCATGACGCAGTTCCTGCTTGCCAGCGATTTCGACCAGACCCTGAGCTTCAACGACTCCGGCCACGTGCTGAGCGAGATGCTCGGCATTCCCGGGTTCGCCGAGAAGGCCGCCGGCTTGGCCGAGATCCACCTCGTCCAGCAGGGGGCCGAGCTCGCCTATCTGCTGCTGCACGACCCGGAGTTCCGCCGCGTGCGGCGCGAGGACCTGATCGAAGTCGGCCGCCGGATCCGGCTCAAGCAGAACCTGCACCTGCTCGCGCCGCTGCTCGAGTCGGTCGACGGGCTGCGCTTCACGTTCTTCGTCGTCTCGGCCGCGCCGGAGGAGGTCATCCGCTCCGCGCTCGAGGGGATCGTGCCGGAGAGCCGGATCTTCGGCACCCGCTTCCGCTACGACCCGCTCAGCGGCGAGATCCAGTCGATCGTCCGCGTGGCGGCGGGCTACGGCAAGGTCGCGGTGCTGGAGGAGCTTCGGCACTCGCTCCAGATGAGCGGCGACCAGGTCATCTATGTGGGAGACGGATCCTCGGACGTGCACGTCATGCTGCACGTCAATCGTATCGGCGGGCTCACGATTGCGGTTTCCGAGAATCGCTATCTCACGCCGATCGCACGCCGTACCATCCTGAGCGACGACGGGTCGTCGGTGCTGATCCCGATCCTGGAGGAGATCGCGGGATGGGACGGCGCGCGCATCCGTGCGCTGTTCGGGGCGCACGGCCTGGTCGTCCAGGACTGGGACAAGAGCCGCACCGATTCGCTCACCATCCGCGGCAGTACCGCGCCGCTCAAGCTCGTCTGAGCCGTGATGCTCGCCTGGATCGGGTGGGTCGCCACCGCGGTGTTCGCCTGCTCCTATTTCTGCCGGGAGGCGGCCTCACTTCGGCGGGTCCAGGCGGCCGCAGCGGTGCTCTGGGTGGTGTACGGTGTGCTGATCCAGGCCGCCCCCGTCATCGTTGCCAACCTCATCGTGGCGGGCGTGGCGCTCGTCTCGTCCTTGCGGCTCTCCAGACCTCCTCGCATCGCGCCCTGCAAAGCTTCGCAGCCGCCCAATAATCGGTAGCCAGGATCGCGGCAGGCCGGCGCGTTTCAGGTTGTTAAACGCCTGGGGCACCGCTGGTTACGCGACCTCATTCCGCCCTGGAACGTCCGCTGGCCGGCCGTTTGCCGACGACACCCACGTCTCCACGCTCGTCTCCGCGAGCTCTCGCTTCAGCCACTCAGCAGAGGGGTAGCCCCAATGAACAGTGTGATCCGTGGCGCCGTGGTCGGTCTCGCCGTGATGCTCGGTGCGCAGGCCGCGCACGCTCAGGGCCTGAGCTTCGGGGTGGGCGGCGGCATCGTCGTCCCGACCGGCTCGCTTTCCGATGGCACCGGGACCGGATGGAGCGGCACCGCCCAGCTTCGCGTGAAGCCCCCGGTGAGCCCGCTCGGGTTCCAGGTGGACGCGTTCTACACCCGCTTCAGCCTCGACGGGATCGACGGCCACACCCGGATGCTGGGCGGCACGGCCAACGCCGTCTTCGCCTTCCCGAGTGTGAGTCCGGTGCGGCCGTACCTGCTGGCGGGCCCCGGGCTGTACAACGGCAAGACGACGATCGACGGCTTGGGCTCCAGCTCGTCGGATACCAAGTTCGGCATGAACGCGGGCGCCGGGTTCGACTTCGGCATGGGCAAGGCCCAGCTGTTCGCCGAGGCGCGGTTCCACGCGATCTTCAAGGGGACGGTGGACGTGGCCACCGGCGACGAGAAGACGGCGTACATGATCCCGCTGACCGTCGGGCTGCGGTTCTAGTCGACGGGCGGGTCGGGCAGGGCAATGGGGGCGTGCCTCAGGGCACGCCCCCGTTGCTTTGTGCGGGGTTGCGCGGCTGTAAGGTTTTAGTTATCATAGCAACAGGTGCTCAGGCAGTTAAAGCCAACCCCGGGAGGTCACCATGGCGGTGCGAGCGGCCCGGCCCCGCGCCAGCGGGCTGCAGGCGGAGATGGGCCAGCGGCGGCCCTTCAAGTCGCCGAACCAGGAGGCCGCCGTGGCCCTGCTCCGGACCGCCTCGCTCGTCACCCGCGCGTTCGCGCGCGTGGTCGAGCCCTCGGGGCTGAGCTGGGCGCAGTACAACGCGCTCCGGGTCATCCGTGGGGCGGGGCGGGGCGGCATTCCTACTCTGGCCATCCGCGAGCGGATGATCGACGAGGGAACCACCATCACCCGGCTGCTCGACAAGCTCGAGGCCGCCGATCTGGTCCGGCGGGAGCGGAGCGAGCCGGATCGCCGGCAGGTGCTGTGCTACGTCACCGAGGCGGGACGCCGGCTGCTGGACGGGCTCGACCCCAAGGTGGATGCGCTCGACGAGGAGGTCGTGGGGTTCCTGAGCCCGGCGCGGCTCGAAGGTTTCGTGCGGGTGCTCGAGGAGATCCGGCAGGTGAACGCGGAGCGGGGCGCCCCGCGGACGGCGGTGCGAGCGGAGGGCTGACGCGATGGCCTCGGGGCACGGAAGCGTGTGAACTCTAGTTGCTATAGCAAGCGTTGCATGAGCAAGCAATAAACCATTATCCGATCTCAGGAGCCTGACCATGTGGCGTACCCTCCTTCGCACCGACGGCGGTGCCGCTCCGGCGCTCGCCCGCCTCACCCTCGCCTTCGTGATCTTCCCCCACGGAGCCCAGCACGTGCTGGGGTGGTTCGGGGGCTACGGCTTTGCCGGCACCTACGGGTGGATGACCGGCACGCTGGGATTCGCGCCGGCCTTCGCCGTGCTGGCCCTCGTCACCGAGATCACCGCGCCGTTCGCGCTGCTGTTCGGACTCGGTGGACGGGTGGCGGCGCTGGGAATCGTCGGCCTGATGCTGGGCGCGCTCAGCACCCATGTGACCAACGGGTTCTTCATGAACTGGTTCGGCTCGCTGCCCGCGGGC
>DASSYY010000256.1:0-6883 GCA_035703025.1 Gemmatimonadales bacterium
GTTCCAGGTCGAGCACCGCGTCCAGCGGGCTCAGCTCCAGCGAGGTGCCGAGATCCAGCACTGCGTACGACCGGGTCTCGACCCCCGGTTCCCCGATCGGGGTGTACGGGCCGGAGAAGCGGAGCATGGCCCGGGTGGCCAGGCGAGCAGTGAGCGCGGCCTCGATGCCGACCCTCCCGAGCCAGCGGGCCACGTTCGGCACGTGGTCACCGGGCTCGAGCGGCTCGATGTGAAAGTTGGGACGGAGGTCGGAGCCGGCCACGCGGGGCTGGGGCCGCAGGACGACCGGCGTCGCGGCGACGGGGCCGTCTTCGCCTTTGACGGTGGCGTCGTTGATCGTTCCGTCGACGAACAGCGTGAAGACGCGGCTGAGACGCGCCTGCAGATCCGCGCTGACCCCCTGCCGCTTGGTCCGGCCGGTGGCCAGCACTTCGCGCGTCACCGGGTCCTGGATGCGCTCGTGGGAGACATCCAGCCGGAACAGGGCCAGCTGCGCGGTGATCCCGGTGCCGTCGTACCGGGCGCCGACCTCCTTGCTCCAGCCGCGGATCGGGTCGAGCGTCGGATCGCCGATGACGCCCGGCGCTCCGCGGAATCCCTGGCTCAGCGACGCCAGCAGCGACCACCCGCCGACTGCCAGGTAGCGCGCGCCGAGCTTGGGACTCACGATCAGGTCGCTGGCGGTGCGCCAGTCCCCGCCGGCCAGGCGGTCGAGGGCCCGGTAGTGGATCCCGTCGGCGCGGGCGCCGAGGTCGAGCGCGACACGCGTGCCGACGAGCGTGCGCCAGCGGACGAAGGCGCCGCCACCGAAGTACCGCGCATCGTAGTCCTTGGTGGGGCTCACCCGTCGGCGGTCCTGGGTGGCGAAGAGATCGTACGCCGCGAAGTCGGCCCGGCCGTCGAGACCGGCGCTGAGATCACCTGCGCCCATCGGCCGGCTCACCTGGACCCTGCCGCCCACGGCGGTGCGGCGGTCCTCCTCGTCGCTCTGATCGAGCGCCCCGTCTTCCGGAATGGTGAGGAAGACGCCGCTGTGGACCCGCTGTACCCAGGCGGTCGCCTCGATCCCGGTCTCGCCGGCCACCGTGGTGAACCGGCCGTGGGCGATGCCGCGGTAGGCCGAGCCGCCGTCGGTCGGGTCCATCGCGCGCTCGAGCCGGTCGGCATTGTAGTCGTCGACCGAGACGAAGCCCGGCGAGTCCCAGGTGGACCCGTAGAACGAGAGCCCTCCTTCGAGCCGGCCCGTTCCCGCCCGGCGCCAGCCGCGGAGGGTGCCGGTGCCCAGCCAGTAGGAGGAGTTGTCGCGCCAGCCCTGCTGCCTCCGGCCTTCACCCGCCAGGAGAAAGCCTCCATCATCGGCCCGCCGGCCACTCCTCACCCACCCGCCCGCGTCGCCGGAGCTCGATCCCGAGACGCCGCCGGAGGTGCCGGCCGCGTCGGCGGCGGTGTACACCTCGACCACGCCCGCCAGCGAGAAATCGCCGTAGAGCGGGCTCGCCGGGCCGGTGATGACGCGGAGGGAGCCGATCGCCGCCGGCGACAGGATGCTCCAGTCGGAGTAGCCCTCGATGTGACCGTGGACGGGGAGGTTGATCGGCACGCCGTCGATGGTGAGCAGCACGTCGGACGAATGGTCGGACGAAAAGCCCCGGATCACGGCATCCGAGGCGAAGCCCGGCCCCTGGCCCTGCTCGTGCACCTCGATCCCGCTGGTGCGCCGGAGCAGATCGTAGGCGTTCGCCGAGGGCGTCCGGCGGAGCTCTGCGGGCGCGACCTCGATGGTCGTGACCGGTGGCGGCGCCGCCCGCGGACGCTCGGCGGTCACGCTGATGGTCTCGAGTTGCGTCACCCGCGCACTGTCCGTGCGGGTGGCCGCGCTGTCGACCGACTGCGCCTCGCCCCTGCCCGCCACGAGGGCGAGCGCGGCGAGGGCGCTGGGTACGCGCATCGTCGTGAGCTCCCCGGCGCGCCCGCAGTGGCGGAGCGACGCCGGCTGGTGCTGCTAGAGTGGGATCGCCGCGCGGACCGGATGTCCGGCGGCGGAGGTCAGACGAGGAGCGCGGGCGGGGCCTGGGCGAACGGAAGCGCGTGCGGGGACCGGGTGATCTGCAGGCGCGTGGAGGGCAGGAAGCCCAGGGCGGCGCGCTGCGCGACCAGGCGCTGCGTGGCGAGACTGGCCGCCGACGGCGCGTACAGGTGGGCACAGCAGAGATGGACGACGCAGGCCTGCGTGCCGGACGGCACGCCGTGATGGCCGCCCGGGTGGCCCGGGGACCCGTGCTGGCCGTGGCCCGCCATGCTTCCTTGCCCGGAGCAGGCGGGCATTACGCCGCCCGTGCTTGCAACCCACGCGAAGCACGCGACAGCAATCGTGGAGCAGAGCGAGCGGACCAGCGGTCTGAGCATTCGAGCCCGGGCTGAAGACGGGCGCAATTTGACGGCCGACCGGCGAGGGCGCAATCCCCGGGCCCCGCTAGCCCCGTTTCTTCCGGTAGAGGCCGTCGAACGCGGTGGACCAGGTGGAGCCGGCGTCGGAGGACGTCTCCCAGAGCTGGCGCACGGTGCCGTCGGGATTGGCGCGGAAGCTCAGCCGGTGGAGCAGGGTGGTGCCGTCCGGCTGCTTGCGCTCACCGCGGTAGGTGAGCGCGCCGTCGGCGAAGGTTCCGGCCAGGTCGAGCACGTTGCCGGAGTTGGAGACCCACATCTGGTGCCATTGCTTGTCCACCCGATCGAAGTAGTTGAAGCTCTGGCCGGTGCCGCCCTTGGCTCCGGTCCAGTGCTCGTGGATGACGCATCCATCCTCTTCGAGGGTAATCAGGCTCGTGCCCACGGGCTGCCCGCCGCTGGTGACGTCCCAGCTCCCGACCCAGAAGTCGAACAGCCGGTAGTCGGGAGCGTCGCACCGCGGCGGCGCGGGGGGCCTGGTCTGCGCGGCGAAATTCGGACTGGCCGTAGGGGAGCCCGCGAGAACGGCAGCCGCAAGCAGTGTGCTGGCCACAGCGCGCGATGGCATGGCGTCTCCATGGAAGGATTCAGGACGAGCTGGCTTCACGTGGGGACGGCCTTCGACCCGCCGGGCGCACGCCCGGCGGTGATGCGCGAGCCGGCGGGGGATGCCGGACGCCACCTGCCGGTCGCGATAGGCACCCGATTTCGAGCGGCTGCGCCGGTTCGCCGGCGCAGCTCGCCCGTCAGGTATAGCGATGGACCCCGGTGGCCTTGAACGCCGCGTAGACCTGGACGCCTTCCCGGAGCGCCAGCGCGGACACGGCCTCGCGCGTGACCTCCGCCACGAGCGGCGGGCGCGTGTCCAGCACCACCCGCACCCGCTCGCCGCCCGGCGGCTCCGGGATGAGCTCCACGATGGAGCCCGCGAAAATGTTCTGGGGACTGCCCTCGGGCAGCGTCCGCGAGAGCATGATCTCGCGCGGGCTCACGGTCAGATAGACCGTGTCGGGTCCGCCTGCGTCCCCGATGGCCACCACTCCCTCGGGCGTGCGGATCGCGTCCGCGGAGCCGGCGGCACGATCGGTTGCTCGGCCGGTGAACAGGTTGGTACCCACCAGCTCGGCCACGAACGGCGAGCGCGGATGCCGGAGCAGCTCCTCGCGCGAGCCCGTCTGCGCCACCCGACCCCCGTCGAGCACGACAACGCGGTCGCCGAATACCAGGGCCTCGACCGGACTGTGGGTGACGTAGATCGTCACGCACGGCAGCCGGCGGAGGAGGTTCCGGAGCTCCACCCGCACCGCTCGGCGGGTCTGGATGTCCAGCGAGGAGAGCGGCTCGTCGAGGAGCAGCAGGCGGGGCTCCAGCACGAGCGCGCGGGCGAGAGCGACCCGCTGCTGCTGCCCGCCCGAAAGCTGGTGCGGCATCCGGCCGCTCAGCTCCCCAATCCCGAGCAGCTCGAGCGCCCGCTCCACGGCAGGCCGGATGCGGCGGCCGGGGGTCCCGCCGGCGCGGAGCCCGAAGGCCACGTTGTCCTGCACCCGGAGATGCGGGAACAAGGCGTAGTCCTGCGCCACGTAGCCGATGTTTCGCTGCCACGGCGGCACGTGGAGCCTGCACGCCGCATCGGCGTAGGGAACACCGTCGAGGGTCACGTGGCCGCTGTCGAGCCGGTCGAGGCCCGCCACGAGGCGAAGCACCGACGTCTTGCCGGCGCCGCTCTCGCCCACGACGACCGTGGTGCTTCCGGCCGCGGCCTCGAAGGCGACGTCCAGCGCGAAGGCGTCCCGCCGCTTAGCGAGCTGCGCGTCGAGCACGGGCGGCCAGCGCCGCAAGGCGCGAGGGAGTGAGCCGAATCGACAGGAGCACGGTCAGCGAGACCAGCAGCAGCAGGACCGAGAGCGCCACGGCGGCGTCCAGGTCGCTTTGCAGCGCCAGGTAGACGGCGAGCGGCATCGTCTGCGTCACGCCGGGCATGTTCCCGGCAAAGGTGATCGTGGCGCCGAACTCGCCCAGCGCCCGCGCCCAGCTCATGGCGGCACCGGCCAGGAGCGAGGGCGCCGCCAGCGGGACCAGCACGCGCAGGAAGGTGTAGCCGGGCGCGGCGCGTAGCGTCGCCGCCACATCGAGATACTTCCGATCGACTTCGGCGAAGCCGGCCCGTGCGGCGCCCACGAAGAAGGGCGCCGCGACGAACGCCTGAGCGACCACCACGCCAAGCGTGGTAAAGGGCAGGCTGATCCCCACCGCCCCGAGTGCGTGCCCGGCCAGCCCGGTCCGGCCGAATGCCGTGAGCAGGGCGACACCGGCCACCGTGGGCGGCAGCACCATCGGCAGGTCGATGAACGCCTCCAGTGCGCGCTTGCCACGGAACTCCGCGGTGGCGAGCAGATAGGCGACCGGCAGGCCGAGCCCGGCCACGATAATCGTGGCCGCGAGGCTGGTGAGCAGGCTCAGTCGGAGCGCCTGCAGGATGAGCGGGTCGCGGAGCCGGACGACGAGGTCCGCCGGCGGAATGCGAAGCACCAGGCTCACCAGGGGGAGGCCCAGCAGGAGGACCAGCGTCCCACCCAGTGCCACGGCGCTGATGCGGAGCGCGATGCCGCCCGCCGCGCCGCGCCGCGGCGCGACGGCAGGCATGCCGGTCAGGGCTGCGAGGCGGCGGGAGCCGCCGTCGCGGCAGGCAGGAGCCCGTGCCGCTGGAGGACCTGCTGGCCTGCGGGGCTCGAAACCAGGTCGACGAACCAGCGGGCCGCCCCCGCGTTCCTGGCACCCTTGAGCACCGCGATCGGGTAGCTCGCGATCACGTTGTACGGATCGTCGATCTCGAAGACGCGGACGGAGCGGGCCACCGCCGGCGTCACATCGGAGCGGTAGACCAGACCGGCGTCGGCCTCGCCGAGCTGCACCTTGGCCACCACGGCCTTCACGTTCTCCTCCTCCGACACCACGTTGGCGAGCACGCGCCGGTCATACTCCGGTGGGAATCCCGGCGCGGCGCTGAGGTTGTGCAGTGCCTCCCGGCTGTACCTGCCCGCCGGAACCGCATCGGCCGCGATGACGAGGTTGGTCCCCCGACGCGCGAGATCGGGCAGGCGGGTGATACGCGCGGGATTGGTGCGTGGGACGATGGCCACGAGGCGGTTCCGGGCGAACAGCGTGCCTTCACCGTCGACCAGGCCCTTCTCCGATGCGTAGCTCATCCAGCGCGGATCGGCGGACGCGAACACGTCGGCGGGGGCGCCCTGCTCGATCTGGAGCGCGAGCTGCTGCGAGCCCGCGAAGTTGAACTGGACGGCGAGGCCCGGATGGTCGACCTCCAGCATCCGGCCCAGCTCCTTGAACGCATCGCTCAGCGAGGCGGCGGCATACACGGTCAGCGTGGAAGGCGCGGGTTCGGCCGAAGACGGCTGACGGAGGATCGGCGCGAGGCCCAGCAGGGCCAGCGCAGCATTGAGGAGAGGGTTCATGCGTGGACGGCGCCCTTCCCGATCATGACCTCAGTGGACTTGATCACGGCGACCGCCATGTCGCCGACCTTGAGGCCCAACCGCTCGGCCGAGCTTCGGGTAATGACCGCGACCAGCTCCTGGTCACCGATGGCAATCCGCACTTCGGCCATGAGGCCCTCACTGTGGAGGGCGACGACCCGGCCCCGGAGCTGATTCCGGGCGCTGAGGTCGAGCCCGCCGAGATCGGCGAGCGCGGGACGACCGAGCGCGGCGTCGAGCTCCCGCTCGTCGAACAGCCACCGCCGCCCGACTCGCCGGCCCGGCAGCTTCCCGGCCCGGGCGAGGGCCTGGACGCGCTTGACGTTGAGGTGGAGGTGTACGGCGGCTTGATCGGCGCTCAGGAGGCCCATAATGACTCTATGATACCTCATGAGCTGCGCCACGCAAGCCGTCAGGCCCTTCTGTTCCCCAAGAAATGCCCGCCACCAGCGAGGCGCGGAGCGACCGCTTGGAAGGGGAAGGCGCGCGTATGGACTGGGGGGCCTTCGAGGCCTACCGGAGGGCGTACAGGTTCCCGTCGGTGCTGCCGATGAAGAGCGTGCCGTCGGCCACCACGGGCGACGACAGCAACGAGCCCATGCTGAAGCTTCGGGTCACCGCCGTCACCAGCTCGTCGTAGAACAGCTCGGAACCCTCGGGCCTGAGTCGCATGCTCCCGTCCGGCTTCGAGAACTCGGCCAGGTTCCGCTGTGAGGCATCGGTCTGCCAGGTCCACGCGGTCTTCCCCGTGGCCAGGTCGATGCCCGTGAGCTTGCCGTCCCAGCCGGCCACGTACGCGAGGCCGCCCGCCAGCGCCGGCGACGAGAACAGATACCAGTTGAACGGCCACGTCGCAGCCGGGGCGCCCGTGCGGGCGTCGAGCGCGACGAACCGCCGCGAGTCGCCGGTGCCGAAGTAGACGCGCCCATTGGCCACGGCGGGCG
>DASSYY010000317.1:0-2315 GCA_035703025.1 Gemmatimonadales bacterium
ATCGAGCAGGGAGCGGTGGCGACAAGCGGGATCGGCCGTCGCGCCTGGCTCACCCCGCAGGGCGAGCCCGCCCATCACCTGCTCGATCCCGCCACCGGACTGCCCGCCTTCACCGGGGTGGTCCAGGTCACGGCCCTGGCTCCGACCGCCTGGCTCGGCGAGGTCCTGGCCAAGACCGCGCTGCTGCGCGGACCCGGCGGAGCGGCGCAGGCGCTCGCGTTCGGCGGCTGTGTCGTCTTCGACGACGGGACCTTCGAGCTGGTTCCGGAACGGCCGCTCTCGGGCACCCTCCCGGCTCCCGCCGCCGTCGCCGCGTGAACGCCGGTCCCCACCTCTTCTGGATCACCAGCCGCGCGGCCGGGACCGCGGCGCTGGCCACCGCGAGCTTCTCCGTCGCGATCGGCATCCTGATTGGCGCCCGCCGCGCCCGGTCCACCAGGCTCTCCGAGCTCCGGCCCGCGCACGAGGCCCTCTCCCTCGCCACCCTGGGCCTGATCGCGGTCCACGGCCTCTCCCTGCTCGGGGACGCGTACCTGCACCCGGGCCTGGCCGGCATCGCGGTCCCACTCGCCGGCCCCTACCGGCCCGCCTGGACAGCCGCGGGGATCGTCGGCGGCTACGGCCTCGCCGCGCTGGGCCTCTCCTACTACGCGCGAAATGCCATCGGCTCGACGCTCTGGCGAAAGGCGCACCGCTTCACCTCGCTCTTCTGGCTGCTGGGTGTCGTGCACACCCTCGGCTCCGGCAGCGACCGCTCGCAGCCGTGGTTCGTGCTGCTCTGCGGAGTTGCGGTGCTGCCGGCTGCGGCGCTGGTGCTGTCTCGCGTCGCGCGCGGCCTCGGTTCCGCTCTCGACCTGCCGCGCTCCCAATCACCGGTGCGCCAGACCCCGTAGGCACTACGGCGGTCAGCCGGCGGGCGCGGCGATCCACCAGCTGTTGCGGGCGTACTCGAGCTCGAGCTTCGCCGAGTGCGGCCCTGAGCTGACCCGGGCCGTGGCCGAGTCGCCGCCGATGTCGGTGGCCACCGGCTGAGCGCGGGCGATGATCAGCTGCGCCGTTCGGTCCCCCGCCCCCGGGGGCACGAGCCCGCGCAGGATTCGCCGGCATCCGTCGAGCCCCGTCCCCGCCGCGATCAGGGCGCGGCGATCCGCGGGTGTCAGGGCCTCGGTCGCGGCCGGGTAGTCACGGGCGGAGCAGGCCTCGAGGAAGGCGCGGACCGCAGCGGTCACGGGCTCACCCGGCGAGGTCGTCGAGCCGCATCCCGCGAACCCGAAGACCGCTACGAGCACGAGCAGCGTCATCCCGCGCAGCCTCACGGTGGCCGCCTCCCGTCACCGCGGCGCTCCTCCCAGCCTCCCTCGCCGGCCGGAGCCACGACGCCTCCGCTCCACGAGCGCAGAGGGTGGTCGTCCCGCGCGCGCAGCTCCTCGCAGATGCGGCGCGAGAGGAAGTAGACGATCAGCGGCACCACGATGACCGCGACTCGGAAGAACCAGACCTGGCCGGCGTAGGGAATCTGGCTGATGAAGTAGACGCGGTCCGCCGAACCCGCGCCGAAGACCAGGAAGACCCAGCTGACGAAGGCGAGGAAGAGAGCCGTCCGGCGCGGGTTGTCGCGTGGGCGGTCGAGGACGTTGTGGTGCTCGCGGTCGTCGAAGGACCGGCGGCCGATCCACGGCCACAGGTAGAGGATCCCGAAGACCACGAGCGGGAACAGGGCGCCGCCCCAGAACGCGTTCGGGACGATCGTGTGGCCGAAGGCGTTGATCTCCAGCGGCGGCATGATCCGCAGCCCGCCGATCAGCCAGCCCAGGTACCAGTCGGGCTGCGCACCGTTGGTGGAGACATAGGTGTGGTACGGGCCCCACTCCCAGATCGGGTTGATCTGCACGAGGCCGCCGAGCAGGAAGAGGACCGAGGCGGTGGCGAAGAAGAGGCCGATCGAGCGGAGCGCGTAGCCGGGCCACATCGGCGTCCCGACCGCTCGCCGCTCATCCCGCCGCTCGCCGCCGAACTGCGTGTGGTGCTGGCGCGTGATCTGCAGCAGGTGGATCGTGATCAGCGTCGCCAGCAGGACCGGGATGACCAGCACGTGGAAGATCTCGAGCCTCGGCCAGAAGCTGTCCGACCCGGGGGACTCGCCCCCCCAGACGAGGAACGCCCCCGCCGGGCCGAGCAGGGGGACCGAGACCGCCACGGCGTAGGCGATCACGAGACCCATCCCGGAGAGGAGGTCGTCGACCAGCGAGTAGCCGAGGAAGCCCTCGAGGATCGCGAGCCCGAGCATGGTGACGCCGACCAGCCAATTCAGCTCG
>DASSYY010000229.1:0-13359 GCA_035703025.1 Gemmatimonadales bacterium
GAATCAGCTCGCGTACGTGCCGCTGGACAGCCGCTTCCGGATGGATCCCGACGCGCTCTGGGAGCGGGTGCGCGAGCTGGCGCGCCGCCGGCAGCCGATCCTCGCATGCGTGAGCGTGTGCGGCTCGACGGAGGAGAGCGCAGTGGACCGGCTCGACCAGGTGCTGGAGGTGCGGGACCGCGCGGAGCGCGAGCTCGCCGTGACGTTCCACCTGCACTCGGACGCGTGCTACGGCGGCTATGCCGCGGCGGTCACCCGCCGGGCCGATGGCACCCGCCGCACCGCGCGGGAAGCGCAGGCGGCGATCGGCGGCGACTGGCCGGACGAGAGCTGGATCCGCGCCCTCACCGCCCTGGGCGACGCCGACTCGGTGAGCATCGACCCCCACAAGCTGGGATTCGTGCCCTACTCCGCCGGAGCGATCCTGGTGCGGGACGGGCGGACCCGGCACCTGGTCGCCACCGACCCGCCGTACCTGATGCCGCACGAGTCGCAGCCGGGCTCCGAGATGTTCCTCGGCCAGTTCATCCTGGAGGGCTCCAAGCCGGGTGCCGCCGCCGCCGCCGTGTGGCTCAGCCACAAGGTCCTGCCGCTCGACGAGCGCGGCTACGGCTATCTTATCGAGCGCACCATGGCGGGCGCGCGGCGGCTGCACGGCGCGCTGGCCGCCGCCGACCTGGCCCCGTTCCGCCTGGTGCTGCTCCCGGAGCCCGACATCAACATCGTGTGCTGGGTGGTGCACCACCCGTCGCTCGGCTCGCTGGCCGCGGTGAACGCGTTCAACGAGCGCGTGTTCGGGCAGATGAGCCTGGCGCGCGCCGCCGGGCCTCCGGAGTACATCATCACCCGCACCCGGCTGAGGAGTCCGATGTATGACGGCGCCGTGGATCCCATCCTGGCCGCGCTCGGGGTGGGTTCCGTCGAGGAATGGAAGGCCAACGGCAGCGAGGGCCTGGTGGCGCTGCGCGCCACGGTGATGGAGCCGTTCCTGGTCGAGCCGCCTCCCGCACCGGATCACGTGGCTGGCTTCGTGGCCGCGCTCCGGCGCGCCTGCGCGGCCGTGCTCGGCTGAGGGCGAGGCGATGCGACGCAATCCGAGTGCGCTGGTGGGCCGCGAGTTCGACCTGGTGGTGGTGGGCGGCGGGATCTGCGGCGCGGCCGCAGCGTGGGACGCGACCCAGCGCGGCCTCTCGGTGGCCCTGCTCGAGCGCGGCGATTTCGGGGCGGAGACCTCGGCCAACTCCCTCAAGGTCGTGCACGGCGGCATCCGCTATCTCCAGCACCTCGACCTACCCCGCGTTCGCGAGTCGGCGGGCGAGCGCTCGGCGCTGCTCAGGATCGCGCCGCACCTGGTGCATCCACTGCCGGTCCTGGTGCCGACGTTCGGGCACGCCATGCGCGGGGCCGAAGCGCTCGGCGCCGCCTTCGTGCTCCTCAATGCGCTCACCGCCACCCGGAACCGGGGCATTCCCGACCCCGAGCGCCGAATCCCCAACGCGCGGCTGGTGTCGCGCTCGACCGTGCAGGCATGGCACCCGGAGCTCGTAGTGCCCGGGCTCACCGGAGCCGGGCTCTTCTGGGACGGGCAGCTGTACAATCCCCCGCGGCTGGTCTGGGAGTTCGTCCGCACGGCCATGCTCGCGGGGGCCACGGCGGCCAACTACTGCGAAGTGGTGGAGTTCCTTCGCCGCGACCGCCGGGTCGTCGGCGTGGCGGTGTCCGACCGGCTCACCGGCGAGCGCTTCGACGTGCGGGCGCGGGTGGTGCTGAACGCGGCGGGTCCGTTCGCCGGGCTGCTCCGCGTCCGGGGCGGCCAGCAGGCGGCCGACCGCATCCCGCTGTCGCGCGACATGGCGGTGGTGATTCGCCGACCGCTGATCCGCGAGCACGCGCTGGCGGTACAGACCAAGTACCGGGATCCCGATGCCTTCCTGAGCCGCGGTCCGCGCCACCTGTTCGTCGTGCCCTGGCGCGACGTCACGCTGGTCGGGGTCAACAGCATCGTGTATCGCGACAATCCCAACGGCCTCACGGTGACCGAGGCCGAGGTCCAGGGCTTCCTCGACGAGATCAACGAGGCCGAGCCTCGGTTCGCGGTCACTCCGGACGACGTGGGGCTGGTCCTCGCCGGGCTGCTGCCGATCGGCGCGGAGGGGCTGGTCGAGTCGAACGTGAGCTTCGGCAAGCGGGCGCTCGTGGTCGACAACGCGAAGGCGGACGGTGTGGATGGGCTCGTCACCGCGGTCAGCAATCGCTATACGACCGCGCGCCGGGTCGGCGAGCGGGCCGTGGACCTGGCGTTCCGGAAGCTGGGCGTCACCCCGCCGCCGTCGCGGAGCGCGGTGACGCCGCTGCACGGCGGCAACGTCCCCAGCTTCGCGGGCCTGGTCCGGGAGATCGCCCAGGAGGGCGGCGGGCAAGGATTCGCGCCCGGCGTGGCCGAGCAGCTCGCCCACAACCACGGCTCCGCGTACGGGGAGGTGCTCCGGCTGGCGCGCCGAGGCCCGGGCCACGGGGCGACGCTCGGCCGCACCAGCACGCTGGCGGCCCAGGTGGTGCACGCGGTCCGGGCGGAGATGGCGCAGCACCTCGCGGATTGCGTCTTCCGGCGGACCGACATCGGCACCGCCGGCGACCCCGGGGAGGAGGCCCTCGCTGGCTGCGCGGCGCTCATGGCGGAGGAGCTGGGGTGGAGCGGCACGAAGACCGAGACGGAGCTGGCGGAGGTGCGAAGCCGCTTTCGGACCGGCTTCACCCTTTCTTCACCGCCGGCCTGCTAGCGTTGCTTCAAGCACCTCGGTGCTCGTGACTCTGGCCGCCCGTCCGCGGGCTGGGAGGCGATATGGTCCGCAATCTCGGAAAGACCGAGCGTGTTCTTCGGCTGATCGCAGGCGTGATGATCCTGGGTCTGTACGGGGCGCTTCCGGCTCCCTGGCAGTACCTGACGCTCATCGGGCTGATTCCGCTCGGCACCGCCCTCACCGGGAGCTGCCCGGTGTACCAGGCGCTGGGCTGGCGGAAGCCGGCGGCATGAAGGCCGGCCGGCCGCGGCTCAGCGCCGGAAGGCAGCGCGGATCTGATCGGAGCCCGGGCCTTCGTCGCCGTAGAGCAGGACCACCGTGTCCAGATCGCTGGAGAGGGTGCCGGGGCCAAGCAGATAGGGGAAGCCTTCGCCGCCACCGCCGGTGCGAGTGAAGCTCAGCACTGCCCCCTGGCGGGTATACGTGCCCTGCTCGGAGTTGTCGAAGGTGAGGCCATTGTTCTTGTTGCGGTGCGACGTCCGGAGGTCGTACGTCGTGGCGGTGAACGTCAGCGAGCCGCTCAGGGTGAGGCAGCAGCCCGACGGCTCGCCGTGGTCGGACGGCAGAGGCACGTCGTTCTCCGACACCAGCGTGTAGGGGCTATCGATCAAGCTCGGCGCGGTGCCGTCTCCGCAGGATCCCGCCGCGAAGGCCAGCATCCCCACGAGCAGTCCAGTTCGCAGCATGCGATCCACTCTCCCCAGTTCCCGTTGAAGCTTTCTTCAGGGTCGTTTCTTCACGAGTTCACCCGCATCGCCCCAGTATTCCGCAGTGGCCAGGTGCCCATTCTCGCCGCGCCGCGGCGATGTTGACTTTGCCGGAGGCGGATATGCGCCGTCAGCTCCTCACTCTATCGCTCGCCTCGCTGCTGCTCGCCGGATCCGCGGCCGCGCAGGTCGCTCCCCGCCCGCGCCCCGCCGGCGTGACCGACAGCAGCATCGCCTGGGGCAGACAGCTCTTCCACGGCTCGGCCAACTGCGCGAGCTGCCACGGCTTCGAAGCCCGGGGAACCGACGAGGGTCCCGCGCTCTCGGGGGCGCTCTGGCTCCATGGGCCGGGCACCTACGAGTGGCTGGTGGAGCAGATCACCCGCGGGATCTCCGCGCATAATACGTGGACCGGCAAGCCCATGCCGATGCGCGGGTGGTCGAACATGCCGGACGAGGACGTGCGGGCCGTGGCCGCGTACGTGTGGTCGATCACCCATCCGCCGCGCCCGCTCCCGAGCAAGCCACGGCCGAGCTGAGCCCGTCCGCAGGATCAGGGCGAGGAGAGCGGCTGGCCGGCGCGGATCTCGTCGTGCCGGATCTGCCCACCGGACCAGGCCGACCGGCCGATCAGCACCATCCCCACAACCAGTCCCGCCACCGTGGCGCGAACCAGCCAGGGAAAGGTGCCGGGCCGCTTCCGAAGCACCAGGCCGGCCGCCGCGAGTGCGCCGGTAGCCAGCATGGCGATCAGGCCGGCCTCCGACTGCTCCTCGTGCGTCTCGACCAGCCGTTCCTGGTACCATGACGCCTTCTCCACCTGATCCTCCGCCGGCTCGCCGGTGAGGTAGACGAGGCCGGTTCCGGCGGCGAGGAGCACCACGAGCACGAGCGAGAGGGTGACGAGCTCACCCGAGCGACGGATCAGGCCGAGCGCCAGCAGCAGGAACAGGAACGGCCCGCCGAACACCGGCAGGTGATTGACGACGAGATGCAGGTGGGCGGGATCGAGCGGCATGGTGGCCTCGCTGGCGGGATCACACGGTCCGGCTGAACAGCGGCCGGGCATCCTGGCGCTGCCGCGACAGATGGGCGTCGAGCGCCATGGCGATGTTGCGGAGGAAATAGCGGCCCATCGGCGTCACCCGGTAGCGGTCGCCGAGCGACGCCAGCAGACCGTCGTCCACCAGCGGCGCGAGGTGCGCGCGGCTCTCGTCCTCGGGTGGCGGCAGCAGCCGATGCGGCAGCTCGAGGTTGCACATCAGGTTGAGGATGGCCTCGCGGCGGCGGCGGTCGTCCTCGCTCAGCCGGTGGCCGCGCTCGACCGGCAGCATCCCCTGGTCGAGCGCGCGCTGGTACGCGCCGGTGCGCGGCACGTTCTGCACGAAGCGGCCGGCCACGTCTCCGATGGCGCTCATCCCGAAGCCCAACAGGTGCGGGGCCGGCCGGGTCGTGTAGCCCATGAAGTCGCGATGCAGCCGGCGCTCGCGGGCCGCCGCCGCGAGGTCGTCGGCCGGCCGGGCGAAGTGGTCCATCCCGATCCACTCGTAGCCCGCGCCCGTGAACGCATCCACGGCCATGCGGAACAGGCGGAACTTGTCGTCGCGCGAGGGCAGGGCGGCGGCGTCGATCAGGCGCTGGTTGTGGCGGGCTTCCGGCAGATGGGCGTAGCTGTAGCACGCCACGCGGTCGGGCGCGAGCGCGAGCGCGGTGGCGAGAGTGTGCTCGAAGCGCGCCGGCGTCTGCAGGGGCAACCCGTAGATGAGGTCGATGTTGATGCCCTCGAACCCGGCGTCCCGGGCGAGCTCCACGGCGCTCCGCACGACCGCCTCGGGCTGCACCCGGCCGATCGCCACCTGGACCTCGGCGTCGAGGTCCTGCACGCCGTAGCTGATGCGCCGGAAGCCGAGGCCCCGAAGCGCTTCCATCTGCTCGCGGGACGCGAGGCGGGGATCGGCCTCGACCGACCGCTCGGCGTCGGGCGCGAAGGTGAACCGCTCCTCCAGCATCGCGGCCAGCCGGTCGAACTGCGGCACGCTCAGGAAGTTCGGCGTTCCGCCGCCGAGGTGGAGCTGCACTACGCGACGGCTCCGGCCGGTGATTGCGGTGACGAGATCGAGCTCGCGCTCCAGCCGGTCGAGATAGGCGTCCACTACGTCGCCGCGGGTGGTGATCGCGACGTTGCAGGCGCAGTAGTGGCAGCGGTAACCGCAGAAGGGCAGATGGATATACACGGACACCGGGTCCTGCTCGAGCGCGGCCAGATCGCGGAGCGCGTCCTGGTACTCGGCCGGCCCGAACGGGCCGCGCCAGGCGGGCACGGTCGGGTAGCTGGTGTAGCGGGGCCCCGGCACGTCGTAGCGCGCCAGGCGCTCGGGCTCGATGCGGACGGCGCTCACGAGCGAGGCGGCCGGGGCGCTCACGCGGCGGGGACCGGCGGCGCCGCCGGCGTCGGGGTCAGCGTGACCGCGAGCGTCCGGCCGAAGCGCTCGACCTCGTCCCACTCGGTGAAGTCCCAGTCGCGCGAGGTGTCGGTCGAGAGGCCCTTCCGCTTGCTGATGGCCTTGAGGACCAGGCGCGTCACCCAGCCGTATTTCGTGTAGGCGACCGCACCGGTGAAGGACCGCGTCACCTTCGGCTGCCATCCCGTCTGGCGGAGCAGGGCGTCGATGTAGCCCTGGGCCTCGGTGGGGCTGCCGCTCGCGGCACCGCACACCGATACGAACGCCGAGCGGCCGCGATTGAGCTCCTCGGCATGGCGGCGCGCGAAGTGCCGGATGTAGGCCTGGTGGTGGCCCATGATCACCGACGCCGCCAGGAGCACGCCGTCGTACTGGGCGAGTGCGAGGTCGCGCGGGAGCCGGTCGCCCTGGTAGAGGTCCACTCCGTGGCCGGCGGCCGTGAGAACGCCGGCGATGCGCTGGGCGACGCGCGCCGTCTGGCCGTATGCGGTGCCGTAGACGATCAGGATCCTCGACATGTCGGTTCCTCCGGGTACCCGGGCGATCATGTCGCTGCCAAGGCCGGCGCCGGCGCCGCCGCCGGCTCTGCCGCGGCCGCATGCCGACGCTCCGCTTCGGCCTTCACCAGCCCCAGCGACGCCCGGCGAATGAGCCGCACGCCCGGCGCGATGACCGCCCAGTACCGGCGGAAGCGGCGGCGTGACGCCGGGTCGGTGGTGCTCACGCGCGTCTCGGTACGGAAGCGCGAGGACTGCTCGGTCAGCGGGACGGCCTCAAGGGTCCAGGCGATCCTGGCGTAGCCCGGCTCCGCAAAGCGGATGAAAGCATCCGGGTCGAGGCCGCGGAACCGCACCTCGGGCCGCCACGGCTGCGTTACCGCCCCCACGACCAGCTCGCGGTCGGGCGCCTCGGCGAGGATGCGCCAGCCGAGCGCCTGGGTCTCCTCGAGCAGGGACGTGTGTGCTTCGGGCTCCCGCCCGCGGAACCGGGACGGCAGAGTCCGGACGGCGAAGAGGGCGCGCACCAGCGGCGAGCGGTAGATGTCCATGTCGCGCGCGGCGGCCAGGGTGGTCGCAGCCGGCGCCGCGACGTCGATCTCGTGACACTCCCGGACCTCGTAGTCGGGCATGAACTGGTCGAGCAGCGAGCCTTCGTCCGGCCGGCCGTCCGGGCGCCCGTAGCGGTACCACGTCGAGGCCACGGCACCGAGGTAGGGCAGGCCGACGAGCGCGGCCCCACCCAGGACCGCTCGGAGCGCCGGGTGGCTCCGATCGCGCAGGTGTCGGGTCATGTGCACCTCCGAGTGCGTGTTCCGCACGAAGGTGGCTCAGCCGCGCTGAAGCAAGCGCGAAGCCCGCTGGAAGAATCGTTCATGTTTGCGGGCTGTGAACGATTCTTCATGAACCATTCAGCCAACCGTGTCGGCGGCCGGGCTAAGATTGGTGGGCGAGAGAGAAACGGCTGGACGTGAGTTCCAGGGCTATCCGGAGGCTGCCATGAGCGACGAGACGATGCGGACCGAAGAACACCGGGTGAGCGGCGAGCGGCTGGTCAGCCGGGTGAAGGAGCTCATCCACCAGGGCAACGTGCGCCGGGTCATCGTGAAGAACGACGACGGCGAGACGATCCTCGAGATCCCGCTGACGCTGGGCGTGGTCGGCGCGGTGCTGCTGCCGTCGCTGGTGGCGCTGGGGGCCATCGCCGCGCTGGCGGCCGACTACACGGTCGTGGTGCAGAAGGAGGCGGACAAGGCCGTGGTCGTGCGGTAGCGCGGCAGGGCCGCACGGCCCAACGGAAAGAATCCTTCACAGGCAGTTCAGTCCGCCTTCCAGGGTCCTGCGCCATCATGTGGCGTGGGCCCGGCCCGGGCCCGTCCCGGGCCGCCGCTGGAAGGAGGGACCATGTCCCACAAGCAGATGCTCCTCAAGCTCCCCGCCCGCGAGCGCATTCTCCGTGGCGCCACCAGCCTGGCCGATGCGGTGCGGGTGACGCTCGGCCCCAAGTCGAAGTGCATCCTGATCGAGCGGAAATGGGGCGCGCCACTCGTCTGCAACGACGGGGTGACGATCGCCAAGGAAGTGGACCTCCCGGATCCCGAGGAGAACCTGGGCGCGCAGATACTGCGGGAAGCGGCGGAGCGGACCGGCGACGCGGTCGGCGACGGGACCACGACGGCTACGGTGCTGGCCCACGCCATCCTTGCCGACGGTGTGCGGAACGTCGCGGCCGGGGCCAGCGCGATCGATCTCAAGCGCGGTCTCGAGCGGGGACTTCGCACCGCCGTCGAGTCGATCCGGACGGGGTCGCGCCCGGTGCAGACCGATCGCGAGCGGATCCAGGTGGCCACGATCGCGGCGCACAACGACCCCGCGATCGGGACGATGGTGGCCGAGGCCATCGGCAAGGTCGGTGCGGAGGGGGCCATCACGGTCGAGGAGGCCAAGGGGTTCGAGACCTCGCTCGAGGTGGTGGAGGGACTCCAGTTCGACCGCGGCTTTCTGTCGCCCTATTTCGTGACCGACCCCGAGGGCATGCAGGCGGTGCTCGAGGACCCCTTCATCCTGCTGTACGAGAAGCGGATCTCCGGCATGAAGGACCTGCTCCCGCTGCTGGAGCAGGTGGCGAAGGCCGGGCGGCCTCTGCTGCTGGTGGCGGAGGACGTCGAGGGCGAGGCGCTGGCGACCCTGGTCGTGAACAAGATCCGCGGGCTCCTGGCCTCGGTGGCGGTCAAGGCGCCGGGGTTCGGCGACCGGCGGAAGGCCATGCTCGAGGACATGGCCGTGGTGACGGGCGGCCGGGTGATCGCCGAGGAGCTGGGCATCAGCCTCGAGAAGCTCACGCTCGAGCAGCTCGGCCGGGCCCGCCGCGTCGTGGTGACGCGGGAGGACACCACCATCGTCGGCGGCGCGGGTGCGGCCGCGGCGGTGGAGGGACGCTGTCGCGAGCTCCGCCGCCAGAAGAGCGACGCGACCTCGGACTATGACCGGGAGAAGCTCGAGGAGCGGCTCGCGAAGCTGACGGGCGGGGTCGCGGTGATCCGGGTGGGCGCGGCGTCCGAGGCCGAGCTCAAGAGCCGGAAGGAAGCATTCGAGGACGCGATCAGCGCGACCAAGGCCGCCATGGCGGAGGGCATCGTCCCCGGCGGCGGCCTGGCGCTGCTCCGGGCGATCGACGCCGTCAAGCGCGAGGAAGAGAAGACCGAAGGCGACGAGCGGACCGGCGTGCAGATCCTGCGGCGCGCGCTCGAGACCCCGACCCGGCAGATCGCCGAGAACTCCGCGGCGGACGGGGGGGTGGTGGTGGACCGGATGCGGAACGGCACCGGCGCCTTCGGATACGATGCGGCGGCCGGCCGCTACGTGGACCTGATCGAGGCGGGCATCATCGATCCGACCAAGGTCGTGCGGCTCGCGCTCGAGAATGCGGTGTCGGTGGCCGGGGTGCTGCTGCTGGCAGAGGGCACGCTGACCGAGATACCCGAGCCCAAGTCGGAGCCGCGGGTGCCCGAGGCGCCCTGACGTTTCCATGCCATGAACTCCTGACATCCAACGGTGGAGTACATATGCGAGCACTGACGCCCGTCGTCGTGGCTCTGGGTTTGCCGCTGGCTCTCGCCTGTTCCACCCGCGAGCCGCTCGAGCCCACCTCCAGTGACGCTCCGGCGGTGGAACAGGCAAGAGAAGGCGCAGGCACCTCCCGCATCACCGTCCTGACCCAGAACATGTATCCGGGAACAAACCTCGATCTGGTCGTCGCCGCGCTCGCGAGCTCCGATCCGTCGGACGACGCGCCGGCGCTGGCCTTCGCGATCCAGACGCTGCTGGAGACCGACTATCCGGCGCGTGCGGGCCTGCTCGCCGACGAGATCGCGAAGCAGCGGCCGCACGCGGTGGCCCTGCAGGAGGTCTCGACCTTCCACATCGCCGCGGCGATCGCGGGCCAGGACATCGATCTCGACTTCCTGCCGATCCTCGAGGCGGCGCTGACGGCGCGCGGCCTGCACTACGTCAGGGCGGGCGACGGGACCAACTACACGCTGGCGCCGATCCCGGGCGTCAGCTACAGCCAGGGCGACGCGCTGCTGATCGACGACGACCGGGTCGACGTGGCGAGCGCCGCGCACCACATCTTCACCCTCAACATCGGGCAGATCGCGCCGGGCATCACGCTGCGCCAGGGCTGGTCGGTCGCCGACGCCGCCGTCGATGGCCGGCGGGTGATCTTCGTCAGCACCCACCCGGAGGCGAATCTCGCCAACATCGTCCTGTCGCAGCTCCGGGCGGCCCAGGTGGGCGAGCTGGTCGGCACCCTGCCGGCCGGCGTGCCGGTGGTGCTGATGGGGGACCTCAACGACCCGCCGGGCTCGCTCATGTACCAGGTCCTCACCGGGGCCGGGATGACCGACCTCTGGCGTGCGCTCCGGCCGGGCGTCACCGGCAATACCTGCTGCCACGAGGACAACCTGTCCGACCAGGTCGCCCGGTTCGACGAGCACATCGACTTCATCTTCGTGCGCGGGTTCGGCCGGGACGGCCCGGGCGTGCAGGGCCGGATCAGCCTCTTCGGCGATCAGCCGTCGGAGCGCGCCCCCGGCCCGCTGCACCGGCTCTGGGCGTCGGACCACGCGGGGCTCGAAGCCACCCTGCTGCTGACGCCCGGTGCGGCGGCGGACTGACGGAGACGTCGTGTCCTCCGACGGCCCCGCCATCACGCCCGAGCTCCAGGCGCTGCTCGACAGCTCGCCCGACGCCGTGCTGATCGTCGATCGGGCGGGCTGCATCGTCGCACTCAACCACGGGGCCGAAGCCGTCTTCGGCTGGAGCGGCGCGGAGCTGCGCGGGCGCCTGGTGGAGACCCTGTTGCCCAAGGCCCAGCGCGCGGGGCACGTGGCGGCCCGCGCCGCCTACACGGCGGCGCCGACCGTGCGCCGCATGAGCGCCCGGAGCCGACTCACGGGCCTGCGGGCGGACGGCACCGAGTTTCCCCTGGAGATCGCGCTCACACCCATCGTCGGCTCGGCCGCCGGGCTGGTAATGGCGGTGGTGCACGACGTGGCCGAGCGGGTCCGGCTCGAGGGCGCGCTCGATTCCAAGGAGCGCATGCTGGACGCGCTGGACGCGATCCCGGAGGCGGTCCTGACCACCGATGCCAAGGGTCACGTCGATCTGCTCAACCGGTCCGCCGAGGCCCTGACCGGGATGACCCGCGCGTCCGCCCGGGGCCGACCGCTCGGGGAGGTCCTGCCGGTCACCAGCGAGGACAGCGGAGAGCCGCTCGCGTGTCTGGCGCCGACCGGCCTCGAGGACGCCGCCGGAGCCTCGTTCGAAGGCGTGCTCGCGGGTGGCGAGGGGTGCGAATCCCGGGTGCTGGATCTCTCCGCCACGCCCATCAGGAATGCCAGCGGAACGGTCACCGGCGCGACCATCGTGGCCCGCGACGTGACCCATGCGCGCCTGATCGCGCGGCAGCTCTCGCACCAGGCGACGCACGATCCGCTTACGGGCCTGGTCAACCGCGCCGAGTTCGAGCAGCGGCTGCTCCGCGCGGTGGCGAGCGCAGCGGATGGGCGCGCCGAGCATGCGGTGTGCTTCGTGGATCTGGACGGCTTCAAGCGGGTCAACGACGCCTGCGGCCACATGGCGGGGGACGAGCTGCTGCGCCAGCTCAGCGAGGTGATGCACGAGCGGATGCGCTCCCGCGATACGCTGGGACGTCTGGGAGGCGACGAGTTCGGCCTGCTGCTGGAGCACTGCCGGCTGCCGCGCGCCGAGCGGATCGCCGACGGGATCCGGCAGGCGGTCGGGGCGCACCGCTTCACCTTCGGCGCGGCGACCTACAGCGTGGCGGCGAGCATCGGGATCGCGCCGGTCCGGGCGGGCACGTGGAGCGCGACCGAGGTGCTGCGCGAAGCGGATGCCGCGTGCTACCTCGCCAAGCGCGCCGGCGGAAACCGGGTGCACGTGTCCACGCCCCGCCCGGAAGGGGCGGGGCCCGCGGACGAGTGGTCCCGGCGCGTGGTGCAGGCGGTGCGGCGGCACGAGTTCCAGCTCTATGCCCAGCCGCTGGTGCCGCTCGACGGCGGCGGCCCCCGGCCCCCCTGCTGCGAGATCCTGCTCCGGCTGGCCGCGGACACCGGCGAGCCGCTCGGCGCCGACGCGTTCCTTCCAACGG
Organism: Gemmatimonadales bacterium; assembly: GCA_035703025.1. Taxonomy (GTDB): domain Bacteria; phylum Gemmatimonadota; class Gemmatimonadetes; order Gemmatimonadales; family GWC2-71-9; genus CAVVWJ01. The sequence goes on from DASSYY010000229.1 coordinate 12,142, forward strand.
CGCGGCGGCACGGGCTCATGCCCGCCGTCGATCAGTGGGTCGTGCGCGAGACGGTGCGCCGACTGTCGGCGCGGCAGGCGGCCCACCCCGGGGACGAGCGCCTGACCGTGGCCATCAACCTCGACGACGAGACGGTCGTCGGGGGCCGCCTGCTGCCGACGGTGCGGCGAGCGCTGGCCGACAGCGGCGTCCCCGCCGACGCGCTCTGCTTCGAGATCGGCGAGGCGGTCGCGGCCGCGCATCCCGTGGTGAGCGAGAAGCTGCTCGAGGACCTGCGGGCCGCGGGCTGCCAGACCACGCTCGAGCACTGCGGCACGGGGATGGGCGCATTCACCTTCCTGCCCCGGCTGCGGCCCGACTACCTCAAGATCGCAGGGCACATCGTCCACGGCCTGGCGGGCGACCCGGTGCGTCGCGCGCTGGCGACCGCGCTCAACGAGGTGGGCCACGCGCTGGGCCTCCGGACCATCGCGGTCGGGGTCGAGGAGCCCGCCGACCTCGCCTGTCTCCGTGATATGGGCGTGGACTTCGCGCAGGGCTACGGCTGCGGCCGGCCCGCACCGCTCGGCTGGTGAGAGCTTCACCCCGCCTTCACCGGCGCTTCAGGCCCGTGGTGTAGTGTGAATATCGACGGCGACCACCCGTCCGTCTCGCAGGCAACGTGAGCTGCGGCCCTCGGGGCCGCGCAGGGGAGGGCACCATGACGAAAGTACGAGAGCTGATGTCGACCGAGGTCGTCAGCGTGGCGCCGGAGCTCACGCTGCGTTCGGCGCTGGAGCTGTTCGTCGAGCGCCACATCAGTGGCGCGCCGGTGATGGCCGGATCCCGGCTCGTCGGCGTCATCTCGGCGAGTGACATCCTCGCCTTCGAGACCACGCCCCCGGGCGAGCCCGAGGCCGGAGAGGAGACTCCGGCATGGGAGCTCGAGCCGTCGGAGGAGTGGTCGGAGGGCGAGGATGCGCCGGCCGCATTCTTCAGCGACCTCTGGAGCGAGCCCGGCGTCGAGGTGATGGAGAAATTCGAGGAGCCGGAAGGGCCGGAGGCCCAGATGCTCAAGAGCCACACCGTCTCCGAGATCATGACCCGCCGGGTCGTCTCCGTGACGCCCGAGACGACCGCCGTGGTGGCCGCGCGGCTGATGAGCGGCCTGCAGATCCACCGCCTGGTGGTCCTGGACCACGGCGAGCTCCGCGGAGTGCTCAGCACCCTGGATCTCGT
>DASSYY010000231.1:0-2186 GCA_035703025.1 Gemmatimonadales bacterium
GATCCGCCGATTGGCGGCGAGCACCTCGCAGGCCGCCGCCACGTGGCGGGCGGCGGTGTCCCAGGCGACCCGCGCCACCGGCGCGACGCGCACCACGCCGGTCCGCTGGTCGTCGGCGCGGAGCTCGTCCGGCGCCAGCTCCGCCGAGAGCGTCCACCAGCCGCTCGGCACCCCGGGGAGGGTAAGCGTGACGGAGGAGCCGGCCCGCCCCAGCGCCTGGCGCGGCGGACGGGTGCCAAGCCTCGCGGTGAGCGCCACCGTGAGACCCGAGTCTCCGGCCAGCGTGAGCGCGACCCGCCCGCCCTCACCCGACCACGGCTGGGCGCCGGCGTCGAGCCGCGCGATCCCGACGTTGGGGGGCGTCGGAGTCTCGGGACGTCCGACGAGCAACGGAGCGCCGGGCGCCGCCGGCGAGACGGCGGTGGCCTGGAGATCGCTGAAGAGGGCGATCTCGCCGGGACGTTCGTCGGAGGCGAGCACTTGGCCCGCCAGCGTGATCGCGGCACCGAGATCCAGGCGGCGGGGCGAGACCTCCAGCGCGACGAGCTGGGACTCCAGCGTCGCGGGATCGCCGTGCTGCGGCACGCCGTCGGCGGTGATGAGCCAGAGCGCGTCGTCGGGCGTGGCGCGACCCACCACGGCGCGGGCCGCGGCGCGGAGCTGCGCCAACCGGGGCGAGCCCCCAACGATGGCGCCGCTGCTGGGCGAGTTGTCCACGATCAGCGCCAGGGCGCTCGGCGCGTGGCCCGGCACCCCGCGGAGCGGAGCCGCGGGCCCCGCCGCCGCGAGCACGAGGGCGACGACGAGCAGCGTGCGCAGCAGCAGGAGCAGCAGGTTCTGGAGCTTGAGCCGTCGCTGATGCTCCTGGGTAGTGGTGATGAGGTACCGCACCGCGGGGAAGACGACCGTGGGCGGCTCACGGCGGGCCAGGAGGTGGAGGAGGACGGGAATGGCGGCGGCAAGGAGCCCCACCAGGACCCAGGGGTGGAGAAAGCCGATCATCCGGAGCGAGCCTCGGGCGCGACGGCCTGTCGGAGGACCGTTCCGTAGGGCGTGTCGGTGGTGACGCGGTGGTAGCGGATCCCATGTCGCCGGCAGGCGAGACGCCACTCTCCCACCACGTTCCGCACCGTGGCGCGGTAGGCGCCGGCCCAGTCGCGCGGGCGCAGGACGACCGAGGCGCGGGTCTCGGGATCCTCAAAGCGCGCCTCCGCGGGTCCGCCGAGCGTGAGCTCGCCGGGATCCATCACGTGCAGCACCAGCACCTGATGGCCGCGGTGGCGGAGATAGCGCAGCGCCTTGAGCGCGAGGTCGCGATCGAGCAGGAGATCGGAGACGAAGACGACGAGCCCCCGCCGGCGGAGCAGGTCCACGACCCGCCGAAGCGCGGGCTCGGCCGCCGTACCCTGTCCCGCCTCCAGACCGCCGAGGACCTGGACCAGCTGGCGCCAGTGGCTGAGTCGCGTGCGGGGCGGCAGCACGGCCCGCACCTCGTCGTCGAACGCGATGAGGCCGGTGGCGTCCCGCTGCCGCAGGAGAACGAGGGCGAGCGCGGCGACCAGCCGCTGGGCGTACGCAAGCTTCGGAAGGAGGGTCTCGGGATCGCCGGTCCAGGCCATGGAGCGGCTGATGTCGCACACCACCATGGCGCGGAGGTTGGTCTCTTCCTCGAACTGCTTGACGTAGAGCCGGTCGTTGCGGCCGAGGATCTTCCAATCCACGTACCGCAGCTCGTCCCCCGGCTGGTACATGCGGTGCTCGGCGAACTCGACCGAGAACCCGCGTCGCGGGGACCGGTGGAGTCCGGTGAGGAAGCCCTCGACCACGCCCTCGGTGATCACCTCGATGCCGCCCAGCCGGGAAACGTCCAGTGGGTCGAGGAGGTCGAGACGGTCGGACCTGGTCATGAAGGGCGCAACGTATCGGGGTCGAGGGTGACAGGCAACGTCGTTTCCGAGGTCGCCAGTGTCCGGCGAGGTGGACGCGGCGGCGTGGGCGGGAGTCCCGCCCCACGAGCTCAACGCTTTACCTCCACGTATCTTAACCTCATCCCCTCCGGTGGCACGCCGCCTGCGGCCAATCCTCCGATCGCCCGGAGTCCGGAGGGACCATGTACACCATGCTGGGTTGGGTGCTGCTCGCCGGCCTCCCGCTCTCCAACCCTGCCACCAACGACACCGCCGTCC
>DASSYY010000334.1:0-3716 GCA_035703025.1 Gemmatimonadales bacterium
GCCACTACGATCCCCAGCGTTCGATCCTGGTGCTGGACCTCGTCACCGAGGCGGTCCACCCGCTCGTCCTGGATGACGAGGCTGCACCTCACTACCTCGCGGCCATGCGCCGTCTCGTGGCATCCGCCCTGGCGGAATGTCACGGCCTGCCCGTCCCGCGCGACATTGGCATCGATGCGACGCTGCCCGACGCGGCGCCGTGGGTGTTCGACTTCGCCCGCCCCGCGCCCGCCAGCCTGCGAGAGCTGGCACCTGCACAGCTCAGCGTAATTCAGTCGGTTCAGTCGCAGCCCGGTGTGGTGGCGGCGCTCGACCGCCTCCGCGACGAGTGGCGACCGTCCAGGCTCGTGCACGGCGACTTCAAGTGGAATAACGTCCTGGTTCACCTGGACAGTGCAGGCGTTCCGGTCCGGGTGGTGCTGCTGGACTGGGAGATGGCCCAGCTCGGCGACCCGGCCTGGGACGTCGGCGCCGTCATGCACGCCTTCATCGCCGAGGCGGTGCTCGGGCTGGAGCTGACGGACGGCACCAGCCCCGAGGCGGCCGCGGAGCTCCTGGGCGACGTCCTTCCCAGGCTTCTCCCAGCCCACCGCGACTTCTGGAACGGCTACCTCGGGGCGGCGCACCTGACGGATGGGGAAGTCGAGCCGTTCCTGCACCGTCTGCCGCTCCATGTGGGCGCCCGCCTCCTCAAGTCGGCGTACGAGTGGAGCCAGGCCGAAGTGAGGATGCCGCGGAGCGCTACGGCCGTTCTTCAGCTCGGGATCAACATGCTCCTGAGGCCCGCCGCCGCGCGCGAGGTCGTCCTCGGCCTCGGCATGAGAGATTCGGCGGAGGCATGACGCTCGCCGCTGATGATCTCCGCGCCGCGCTGCGTTCGGTGCGGATCCACTCACCCTCGTCGTTCACGTTGCTCGGACAGCGGCACCAGGTGCCGGGCGCGGCCGCCGCAGCGGCCGCTCCCCCGCTCGAGACCGCGCTCGCCGAGGCGATCTACGTCTCGCTCCACTCCCGGGTCCCGTCTCAGGGGTCGGCCGTCTCAGGGTTCACCAACTGGGTGGGCGCCCGGGACTTCGCGGACCGGCTGTCCGCCGCGAACTCGGGCTCGGGGACGTGGCAGGCCGGCTGGACCGCCCGAAGCATCGAAGCCGACGGCCGGATCGTGGCCGAGCGCCACGGAGTCCGGTTCTGGGTCCCGCCTGCCGAGTACCGGCCTTTGAGCGACGGACCGACGGTCGACCGGCCGGGCGCGGTCCGGATTCCCAAGGAGTATTTCGAGCTGGCGTCGGGCTTCTACCTCGCCCATGGCAATGCCGACGACACCCGGGACGCCGGCAACACGGTGCGGGTGTACTGGCATCTCGCGCCCACCGGGGCGGAGCGGCTGGTCGGCCTGACGACCGACCGCCTCAATCGGGCCGGCATCGGATTCCAGCTCAAGGTGCTCAGCGAGCCCCTGCGCTATCACCGCACCGATCCCGCCGTTCTCTACCTTGCCCGGGGCGACTGTCCCCAGGCATGGCCGGTTCTCCGTCGGATCCATGATGAGATCGGGCCTTGGCTGCGCTCCACGGTCTCGCTGCTGGTCAAGCGGATGGCTCCGGGGGTGGGACTCGCGGAAGATCCGGGCGACGGCTCGAGCTTCGGGGAGCACCGGGGCCGGTTGCTGGCTGCTCTCCTCGCCGACCCCGAGTGGAGCGTGCTTGATTCGATGGCCGAGCGCATCGCGTTCGTGTCGTCCCGGCTGGCGTGTGATGGATATGACCTGGACAGGATCTACCTGAACCCCGGCTCGCGGGACGACTACCCACCACTGCACGCGGACTGGTGATGACGCTCGATCCGCACGCGGCGTTGTCGGTGTCGGGCCGCATCGCGGACCACCTGTGCGACACCGCCTTTCGTTACGGCGACCAGTGTACCTGGATGGGCATGACCCAGGACACCGAGGACGGCTCGGACCAGGTGGACTTCACCTATGGAACCCTGGGTCCCGACCTGTACGGTGGCAGCTCCGGCGTGGCCCTCTTCCTGTCCCAGGCCTTCCGGCAAGCCGGGGAGCGGCGCTGGCGGGACACCGCGCTCGCCGGGATCGCTCATGCCCTCGACCGGCTCGACACGATTCCGCCGCCGGCACAGGCCGGGTTCTATACCGGCCACGTTGGCGTCGCATACGCCGCGGCGCTGATCGGCCGCGCGCTGGAGCGCGGCGACCTGGAAGCCCGGGCCGTAGCGGTGCTTGACTGCCTCGGTGGGGCGGCGGACGGCGAACTGGTGGTTGACCTCGTCTCGGGAGGCACCGGGGCGATCGCTCCGCTCCTGGCTCTGGCCGTCCGGCTCGACCGCCCCGCATTGGGCGATCTCGCGATGCGGCTGGGCCGCCGTACGGTCGCGGCTGCGACCAGGAGCGACGACGGGTGGTCATGGCCGGTGACGGCAGGCGCGATCGACGCTGCCCGGGCGCTGACCGGACTGGCCCACGGGGCCGCGGGAATCGGCTGGTCGCTGCTCGAGCTCGGGGTGGCCACCGGCGCCGGCGAGATGATCGAAGCCGCGCACCAGGCCTTCCGGTACGAGAATCGATGGTTTCGTCCGGCGGAGGACAACTGGCCTGACTTCCGGGAGGAGGACGGCGATGACGCGCCGGCATGTGTGGCGTGGTGTCATGGGGCGCCGGGGATCGGGCTCACCCGCCTGCGCGCGGTCGAGCTCGGAGTCGAGGCCTACCGGGCGGACGCGGAAGCGGCTATGCGGACCACCCGATCCTCACTGGCCGACCGCGACTGCTGGATCGACGGCGATTTCTCCCTCTGTCATGGCCACAGTGGGCTGGGAGAAATCCTCCGCTACGCGTCGCGGGTGCTCGGCCGACCCGAAAGCGATGAGCTGGTCTGGGAGGCGGCAGCCGCAGGCGCCGCCCGGTTTGCGGATGAGCCGGCGAGCTGGCCCTGCGGCGTGCGGCAGGGCAGCAACCCGTCGCTGATGATCGGGCTGGCCGGCATCGGGCATTTCTTCCTCGGCCTGACCGACCCGGCGCTGCCCTCGGTGCTCCTGGTGCGACCGCCGGCCCGGCCCGCCTAGCTTGCGCCCGGGTGCCGGAGACGCAAGGCGGCGGCTCGGGCGGCCGAGACAATGGGTTGGAGCGCCGGATCGCCGCGGGCCCACAGATCGGCGACTCGCGTGTACATGCCTGCCGCCACGTCGGACTGTCCGAGCCCTTCGGTGGCACGAGCGCGTTCCAGCAGGAGGACGACGTCCCAGGGAAACGCCGTGCTCGGGATCTCGCGGTCGAGCCGGGCGAGCGCATCCTGGAAGCGGTGGGCGTCGTTGAGGAGGCGGATCGCCGTGTAGCGCTCCCAGTCACCGATGCCTTCCTCGTTTGGGAAGTCCGGCAGTTGCAGGAACCGGATGAGCGCTGCAGCGCTGTCGCCGAGGGCGAGGGTGCGCCAGGCTCGACCAGCCTCGGCGATGAACCGCGCCGATGGAGCCCGATCCGCTTCCCGGTCGCCGAGCGCGATGGCCCGGGCGAGCGCCGTGGTATCTCGCTCCTTCGCCCACCATGGCAGGGCGAAGACCAGGCTCGGTTGCGGTGCGGGCTCGGCGTGGAGGAGCTGGTCGAAGACCGCCGCCGCGCGGTCGCGCGGGATCGCACCGAGGACCGCGATCTGCGACACGAGATAGAGGCGGTCGGTCCCCAGGACACTCACGGCCTCGGC
>DASSYY010000379.1:0-2479 GCA_035703025.1 Gemmatimonadales bacterium
CCGCGGCCCAGACGCCGGCGCGCACCGCCTCCCGCATCAGCGCCGAGGCGGGCACGCGCTCGCGGCGGTCTGCGTTGAGGCCGCAGAGCTCCGAGTCCTCGCGAAAGCGGGAGAGCGTGCGGTCGAACTCGTCGATGAAGCGGCGTACCTCCTCCCCGGCCTCCTCGGGCTTCGGTTGCCCGGCGCCCGGTTCGCCGATCAGCAGCCGCACGTGCGACCCCATCGCGTCGAAGAGCAGGTCGTACTCACTCATGACGCGCTCGTCGTGACGGGGGCCGGCGCGGGAGCGGCGCTGACCGCGGAGGACGGCGGCAACGAGGACGCGGTGCGGGTCGTCCCCGTGGCGGCGGAGGGGACCAGGCTCGTGACCACGCGGCGCCTGATCACCTTCCTCACCACCACCGGCCGCCTGGTCACCTGCGTCGTGGCGGTCCACGCGCTGCTCAGCTGATAGGTGAGGAGCGAGAAGAGGACCGCGAAGAGGCCGAGCGAGCTCCAGATCACGGCGGCCGGGCGGGGGCGCCGGCGCGGCCGGGGCCGCGCGGACGCCGCCGGGGTGGGCTGTGGACCGGGATCAGTCGCCATTGGACCGGGATCAGTCGCCATGCTCGGGGCCCTCGTGCTCGCCACCCGTCGCGCCGCCACCACCACCGCCGCCACCACCGCTGGTGGAGGTCGTGACCGGATGGCTGGAGCCGCCCGAGGGGCCGGAGCTCGTGCCGCTGCTGCCACTGGTGTGCGTGACCACAGGGGACGATGTCGGACCCGAGCTCGGGGCAGGCGCCGACGCGGCGCCGCTGGTCGAGGTCGTCACGGGTGCCGACGAGGTGTAGGTGGACCCGCTGGCGCCGGTGCTGGAGGCTCCGGTCACGGGAGCCGTCCCGCTGTAGGTGCCCGACGAGCCGGCGGCGGCAAGAGCGGCGCCGCCGCCGGCCCCGGGCACCGGATGGCGCGGCTTTACGTGCTTCGTCACATGGATGGTGCGCCGGACCACTTGGGTGCGCACCTGCGGCCTCGCGGCCAGGGTGGTAGTGGGCTTGTTGGCGTGGTTTGAGCTGAGAGCGATCCCGCCCAGCCCGCCAAGACCGATCACGGCGGCTCCCGCCGCGACCTTGCGCTTCATGTTCCTGACCACGATCACCTCCTTGGGGAAATTGCGCGGGCATTGTGGAAACCCGCACCCAAAGCGGTGACCAGCCACAGGTAAAGAGGAGGCAAAACCTCTTTCGGTGGCGGTCCCCCCGCACTACATTCGGACGAGATGACGGCATCCCGGTCCAGCGCGCGAATCCTCGTCGTCGAGGACGAGGAGTCCATCGCCACCCCGTTCAGCGAGACGCTGCGGCGGGCGGGCTTCGACCCTGTGGTCACCGGGACGGCGGCCGGGGCGCTGGAGCTGGCGGAGAGCGCGGAGCCTGACCTCGTGCTCCTCGACCTGGCGCTGCCGGACGGGGACGGACGCGATGTCTGCCGGGAGCTGCGCCGGCGGTCGGACGTGCCGATCGTGATGGTGACGGCACGCGGCACCGAGACGGACCGGGTCGTGGGACTCGAGCTGGGCGCAGACGACTACGTCGTCAAGCCCTTCAGCGGCCGCGAGGTGATCTCCCGCATACGCGCGGTGCTGCGCCGCACCGGGACGCGGCCCGCCGAGCCCGCGGAGTCGCTCCGCGTCGGCGACCTCGAGCTGGACCCGGAAGCGCGGAGTGCAGCGCTCTCCGGCGAGCGGCTCGACCTCAGCCGCAAGGAGTTCGACCTGCTCGCCGAGCTGATGCGCAGCGCCGGGCGAGTGGTCAAACGAGAGGACCTGATGGCCCGGGTCTGGGACCGGAACTGGTTCGGCTCGACCAAGACTCTCGACGTCCACATCGGCTGGCTGAGGCGAAAGCTCGGCGATGACCCGGCGAACCCACGGTTCATCGAGACGGTGCGTGGCATCGGGTTCCGCCTTCTCACACCCGAGGAGGGTCGGCCGTAAGCCTCCGCGGGATCCTGCTGCTGGCCCTGGCCTACGTCCTGCTGCTGGCCCTGATCGCCTTCGGCGTTCCGCTGGGAATCAGCCTCGGCGACCGCGTCAACTCGGAGGTCCGCAGCCAGGCGCGCAGCCAGGCGGATGTCGTCGCCGCCACCTCGTCGGAGATGCTGGCGCGGCCGCATCACGGCGGCCTCGATCGCCTGGTAGGGGTCTCGGCGCGGTCGGTACGGGGGCGCGTGATCGTCGTGGATCGCAGCGGCCGTGTCGTGGCCGACAGCGCCGGGGCGGGCGAGGTGGGCGCGACCTACGCGGACCGGCCCGAGATCTCCGCGGCGCTCGGCGGGCGCAGCGCCCAGCTGACCCGCCACAGCCAGACGCTCGGGCAGGACCTGCTGGCCACCTCCGTCCCGGTTCTCCACGACGGAAGACCGGTGGGCGCCGTGCGGATAACGCAGAGCGTCGATGCGGTGCATCGCGCGGTGCGCAACACCCGGCTCGACCTGG
>DASSYY010000244.1:0-5870 GCA_035703025.1 Gemmatimonadales bacterium
TCGTGAGCGACCCGCGCATCCGCGCCCTGATCGTGGACGACGAGCCGCTGGCGCGCGCCCGGCTCCGCGGCCTCCTGGCCCGCCATGCCGACATGCAGCTCGTCGGCGAGTGCGCCGAGGGCGGCGAGGCCATCGCGGCGATCGACCGGACCCGGCCCGAGGTGGTCTTCCTCGACATCCAGATGACCGAGACCAGCGGGCTCGACGTCGCCACGTCGCTCACGCTCGAGCCGCGGCCGGCCGTCGTGTTCGTCACCGCGCACGAGGGCCACGCGCTCGAGGCGTTCGACGTCCGGGCCCTCGACTACCTGCTCAAGCCGTTCGAGGAGGCCCGCTTCGCCGCCACGCTCGAGCGGGTGCGCGCCTATGCCTCGGCGGCGCGGACCCAGCGGTCGCACGAGCATCTCGTCGCCATCCTGCGCGAGCTGTCGGTGACGCCGCTGTCCGAGCTGGAGCGGCTTCGGGCGCCGGCCATGCCGCTCCGGTTCGCCGATCTCGAGGTCGACACCGCCGCGCGCGAGGTGCGCCGCGCGGGACAGCCGGTGGTGCTCCGGCCCAAGGAGTACGAGCTGCTCGTGGCGCTCATGCGGCGCCAGGGAGAGGTCGTGACGAAGCGGGAGCTGCTGGGCGAGGGGGGGTACAGCGACGACGTGAGCAGCCGCACGGTCGACACCCATATCGCGGTGCTGCGGCGGAAGCTCGGCCACGGCGCGGCGGACGCGGGATACATAGCGACCGTGGCGAAGGCCGGGTACCGGATGCTGGCATAGCACTCTTGCCTCCGCCGTGCGGCCGATGCACAATAGGGCACGGGCGACGATCCGCGCCCAACCTCGTCGGTCCTGCCCCAGCCAGGGCCCCTGTGAGGCAAAGGGGGGCACACTCCCGGATCCGTCTGCTTCGAGCCTTTGGGACGCCGCGGGCGTCGTCGCTGGGGGACGTGCGGCCCGCGGCCTGACCAAAGGACTGCGACGATGCCTGCCAACAAGGATTTCAAGCGCCTGGTCCGCGGGCGCATGCAGAAGACGGGCGAATCCTACACCGCCGCCCGCGCCCAGCTCCTCGAGCCGAAGCCCGCCATCCCCGACTACGCCACGCTCGCCGGCCGAAGCGACGCCATCCTCAAAGCCAGGACCGGCTGCACCTGGGAGCGCTGGGTGAAGGCGCTCGACTACGTCCAGGCGTACACCTGGACGCACCGCGAGATCGCGACGTACGTCCACGAGAAGTACAAGGTGCCCGGATGGTGGGCGCAGGCGGTGACCGTGGGCTACGAGCGCATCAAGGGCCTGCGTGCGCTCGGGCAGCGGCGGGACGGCTCGTTCGAGGCCAGCAAGATCCGGACGTTCGCCGTGCCGCTGGTCCGGCTCTATCGCGCGTGGCACGACGGGCGGACCCGCGCCCGGTGGCTGCCGGGAGTGGATCTCACCGTGCGGACCGCGACGCGCGGGAAGTCGATGCGCATCACCTGGCCGGACCGGACTTCCGTTTCCGTGGGGTTCGCGAGCCGGGGCACCGGCAAGAGCCAGGTCGCGGTCCAGCACGAGAAGCTCGCGAACCGGGCCGCCGCCGCGCGGACGAAGGCCTACTGGGAAGCGCGCCTGGACGACCTGGCGCGGATACTGGCGTCCTCGTGACTCATCCTTCAACCGGACTCAGGCAATGACGACATCGTTTCGACTTCTGCCGCTCGCACTCTGCTGTCTCGCGTCCGTGGGCTCGGCCCAGGCACCCAAGAAGCCCGTCTCCGACGCGTTGCGCGACATTGCGCACCGCGCCGGCGAGAACCTGGTCGCCGCGGCGGAGGAGATGCCCGCCGGGGACTACGGCTTCAAGCCCACGCCGGCGCAGATGACGTTCGGGGAGGTGATCATGCACCTGATCGGAGGGAACGACTTCCTCTGCGCCAACACCAGCGGGGTGGCGGCGCCCAAGCGCGACAAGCTGGCCGCGGACGCCGCGAAGGAGAAACTGGTTGCCCAGCTGCGGGAGACGTTCCGGTTCTGCGAGTCGGCGCTGGCCCAGGTGAACGACTCGGACCTGGGCGGGAGCGTGCCGTTCTTCGGCAAGCAGCAGGTCTCGCGCGCCAGGTCCATGTTCGCCGCGGCGGAGGACTGGGCGGACCACTACAGCCAGCTCGCGATCTACCTGCGGCTCAAGGGCCACCTGCCGCCGACGGCTAAGCGCCAGCAGGAGTAGCCGCGCGGAAGTTTTCGGGCCGCTCCGGCTTCGCCTCCGCCAGCGCCTTCGCTACGCCGGCGGCGTCGAAGTCGGTCCCGTAGACCGGCGTCCCCGGCTGCTGCCGCCAGGACTCGTCGAGGGTTCCCGCGTCCACGCCGTCGAAGCCGAGCTCGTCGAGCAGCCGGATGACGACCTCCTTGGCGCGGCGGTCGTCGCCGGCCACCGGCAGGGCGATCCGGCCGGCGGCGCCGCGGGGCTTGCCGCGCTCGAGCAGGTGGCGCGCGTAGATGTTGTTGAACGCCTTGACCACCGGCCGGCCGAGCCGGTCGGCCACCCAGCGGCTCTCGGTCGTGCCGCGCTCGATGGCGTCGATCCGGCCGTCGCGTTGCGGGTAGTAGTTGCCGGTATCGACCACGACCACCCCGGCGGGCACGCCGTCGAACAGCCGGGCGGGCAGGCGGGGAATGTTCTTCTCGGGGATGGTGATGACGACCAGGTCGCCGGCGCGGGCGGCCTGCTCGACCGTGACGGGCCTGGCGCCCGTCTCACCGGCCAGGCCGGCCAGGGTCTCGGGTCCGCGGGAATTGGCGATCGAGACGTCGTGTCCGAGCGCCGCCAGGCGCCGCGCGAGGGTGCCGCCGATCTGGCCGGCGCCAATGATGCCGATCTTCATGGTTCCTCCTGCTCCAGGGCGCTTCAGTCCCACTTCACGCGGTACCGGCACACCGCGCCCCCCAGCGCCCGGCACTCTTCCTCCTTGATCTTCACCCCTTTCACCCCGCACATCTCCAGCGCCTTCCGGTACCACCCCACCACCGTCAGGCAGTCCGGCGCGCTGAAGGTCTCGGCGTCGTAGGTGGTGAACACGCCTTCCCGGGGCCCGGCCGGCGCGTACTCCCGCCGCCCGCTCTCGTAGTAGAGGGAGTAGAACGTGGGCGACTTGGAGAGAAACGCGTGGGCGTCGCCCTTAGTGAGGAAGCCGCTGTGAATGGTGGTCAGATTCTTCTCGGCCGACGCGGCGCCGAGGCGTTCGAAGAACTCGGGCCGGCCCCCGCCGAGCACGCGGACGATGGCGTCGTCCAGCGCCTTGCCCAGCTCGAACGGATACCAGTTGGAGGTGAACAGCATCCTGAGCGTGCGCTGGTCCCCGTCGGGCAACCCGGCGAGGACCCGCTGCAGGCCGTCCTTGCCCGAATGGTCCTGCACGAAGGCCAGACGTGACTTGAGGACCGCGCCCTTGATCTGCTGCACGCACGTCTCCGGAAGGTGGTCCCGAAGCTAGGAGGCGCGGCGGGGCGCGCGCAAGCCGCGGCGTGGTAGCTTTCGGCGTCCTACGCCTCGAGGAATGCCGATGGCCGCTGGCCCCGCGGGCGCGTTCGTGTCGGCGCCGCTCACCCTGGGCGACGCCGCGCTGTTCACGGACCTGTACGAGCTGACGATGGCGGCGGCGTACTTCCGGGAAGGCGTGCGCGGCAGCGCCACTTTCAGCCTGTTCGTGCGCCGGCTGCCTCCCGAACGCGGCTTCCTCGTGGCCGCCGGCCTGGCGGACGCGCTCGAGTACCTGAGCAGCTTCCGGTTCTCGCCGGACGGGCTGGAGTACCTGCGGTCGCTGGAGCGGTTCGAGCCGACCTTCCTGACGTTCCTGGAAACACTGCGGTTCACCGGGCAGGTGCGGGCGATGCGCGAGGGCACGGTGCTGTTCGCGGAGGAGCCGCTGCTCGAGATCACCGCCCCGGTGATCGAGGCGCAGCTGCTCGAGACGGCGGTGATGAACATCTGCCACCTGCAGACGCTGCTCGCGAGCAAGGCCGCCCGTTGCGTCCTCGCCGCCGGCGGCCGGTCGCTGTCGGAGTTCGGCCTCCGGCGCAGCCACGGCACCGACGCCGGCATGAAGGCCGCGCGCTGCGCGATCCTGGCCGGCTTCGACTCCACCAGCAACGTGCTGGCGGGCCGCACGTACGGGGCGCCGCTCTCGGGCACGATGGCGCATTCGTTCGTCACGGCGTTCCCGCGGGAGATCGACGCGTTCCTGGCCTACGCGCGCGCCTTCCCCGATAGTGCGGTACTGCTGCTCGACACCTACGACACGCCGGCGGCCGCCCGGCTGGCCGTGGAGGTGGCGCGCCGGCTCGCGGCGGACGGACACCGGCTCGCGGGCGTGCGGCTCGACAGCGGCGACCTCGCGGGCCTGAGCCGGGAGGTCCGGGGGATCCTTGACGGCGGCGGCTGCTCCGACGTGCGGATCCTCGTGAGCGGCGGGCTGGACGAGCACGACGTCGCGGCGCTGCTGGCCGCCGGCGCGCCGATCGACGGATTCGGGATCGGCACCCGGCTCGACGTGTCGGCGGACGCGCCGTCGCTCGAGATGGTGTACAAGCTCGTCGGGCTCGGCGGACGCGACATCCTCAAGCTGAGCCCGGGCAAGGAGACCTGGGTGGGCGCGAAGCAGGTCGTCCGGCGGCGCGGCGCGGACGGGCGGCTCGCGGGAGACACGCTGGCGCTCGAGGGCGAGGCCGTCCCGGCGGGGAGCGAGGCGCTGCTCGAGACGGTGATGCGCGACGGGCAGCCGGTCGGATCAACCCCGACGCTGGCGGAGATCCGGGAGCACTGCGCGCGGCAGCTCGCGGCACTGCCGGACGGGGTGAAGCGGCTGCGGGAGGCGGCATCGTATCCCGTCGCGGCGAGCGCCGGCTTGCGGGCGCGGCAGGCGGCGGCGAAGGATGCGGCGGGGGCGGCCTGAGCGGGCCGTCATCGTCGACAACCTACCCAGACCCACACCAGGAGATCCGGATGTACGCCATTGCCCTGATCCGCTACCGGCGGCCGCTGGAGGAGGTGCTCACCGTGAACGATGCGCACCGCGCGTATCTCAAGGGCCTCAAGGAGCGGGGCCTGCTGCTGGTGTCGGGGCCGCTGAATCCCCGAAACGGCGGCGTGCTGCTGCTCCGCCTGCCGGACGAAGGCGGGTGGGAGGCGCTGGACCGGATCCGGGACGAGGATCCCTACACCAAGGCGGGAGTGGTCCAGTACGAGCTGCTGCCGTGGGCGCCGAACCTGGGGGCGGAGCGGCTGGAGCAACTGTAGGGGCGTGACGCAGCGAAGGGGGCATGACCTGAATCATGCCCCCTTCGCTCTGCTGAGGGTGTCCCTAGAACGACGCCGTGATCCCCCCGAGCACCCGCCGCCCGATCACGCTGCCGCCGTACAGCTGGAACCGCTTCTGGTCGAACAGATTCGTCGCGGTCGCGTGCACGCGGAAGTAGTTGTTGACGCGATACCCCGCGCTCACGTTCACGAACTCGTTCGACGGCACGTACCCCTGGAACACGCCGGCCGCCCACTGATAGCCGTCGACCAGGCGGAGCGTGACGTTGGCGTCGATCCCCTGCTGGCCCGCGTAGGTCAGCGACATGCTGGCCTTCTTGCTCGGCGTGTTGGGCACCAGCTGGTCACCCACGGCCTGCGACTTCACGGTGAAATCGAAGCCGGTGAACGACACGTCGCCCCGGACCTCGGGAGTGAACTGGTAGCCGAGGCCGACCTCGACCCCGCGCTCGGTGACCTTGCCGGCGTTGGTGTAGGACAGCACGATCGCGCGGTTGCCGTCCGGCAGCGTGGCGAGCGCGTTGACCCCGCCGATCCGGGTGCCCGCCTGCACGGCCGCGTATCCGCCGAGCAACTGGGGAATC
>DASSYY010000407.1:0-2899 GCA_035703025.1 Gemmatimonadales bacterium
GGTTCGGGCTGGCGTTCGGGGTGGCGCTGGGCCTGGCGGCCTTCGCCATCTTCTGGGATCGGGTCAACCCGCTGAGCGCGTGGCTGGCGCTGAGCGGGCTCCTGTTCTACGTCTTCGTGTACACCATCTGGCTCAAGCGGACGAGCCCCCAGAACATCGTGATCGGCGGGGCGGCCGGCGCCTTCCCGCCGCTGGTGGGCTGGGCGGCGATGACCGGCCGGCTCGACCTGGCCGCGGTGTACCTCTTCGCCATCATCTTCTACTGGACGCCGCCGCACTTCTGGGCGCTCGCGCTGATCAAGCAGGCCGACTATGCCCGGGCGGGCATCCCGATGATGCCGGTGGTCCGCGGCGAAGCGCGCACCAAGTACGAGATGACGGTCTACACCCTGATGCTGCTCCCGCTCACGATCATGCCCACCCTGTTCGGGGCCCTCGGGCTGTTCTACGGCGTGGCGGCGGCGCTGCTGGGCGCGCGACTCCTGTGGTACTGCGTCCGGCTCCTCCGCGAGCGCTCGATCACGCCGGTGGCGTGGCAGATGTACCGCTATTCCCTGCTCTACCTGGCGCTCCTGTTCGTGGCGATGGGGATCGACCGTGCGTTGCCGTGGCAGAGCTCCGCCCCGACGGAGCGAGTGATCATCCTGGGGCGGCCCGGCGAGCCGATGGCGATGCCGGCAGCGGCGCACGTCCATCCGTAAGCGCTGAGTCGTAGGTTTCGAGCGTGACCTCCTTCCCTGCAGCCGTGAGCGACTCGGCCGACCGGCCCAAGCGCCGCATTCCCAAGCCGGGCCGTCTCGTCCGCCTGTGGCCGCGGGTCCGCCCCTATCGCGGCCTGCTGCTCGGCGCGTCGGTGGCGCTGGTGCTGAGCAGCATGGCCAGCCTGGCCTTCCCGATGGTGGTGCGCTACCTGCTGGACGCGGCGTTCGTCAGCCGCGACCGCGCGCTGCTCGACCGGATCGCGCTCGGGCTGGTGGCGCTCTTCTCGGTGCAGGCCGTGCTCAACTACGCCCAGGCCTACCTCCTGAGCGCGGCCGGCGAGCAGGCGGTGGCGGGGCTCAGGCGGGAGCTCTTCGGCCGCCTGCTGGAGATGCCGCCCGGCTTCTTCGCCGATCGCCGCACCGGCGAGCTCACCAGCCGGCTGTCGGTCGACATCGGCATGCTGCAGAGCGTGCTGAGCCACCAGATCTCGGAGTTCTCACGCCAGATCCTGGCACTCGTTGGCGGCGTCGTGCTGCTCACCTGGCTCCAGCCCCGGCTGACGCTGACCGCGCTGCTGGTGGCCCCCGTCGTGGTCGGGACGGCGCTGGTGTTCGGCCGCCGGCTCCGGACCATGACCACCGGGGTGCAGGACCGGGTCGCGGAGGCCACGGGGGTGGCGGAGGAGGCGTTCTCCCAGATCCGCACCGTCCAGAGCTTCGTCCAGGAGCCGGCGGAGCGTGCGCGCTACGCCGAGCGGGTACGCGCGAGCGTCCTCACGGCGCTCAAGCGCGCCAAGGTGCGGGGCGTCTTCTTCGGCATGCTCACCTTCTCGACCTTCGCCGCGATCGTGTTCGTGCTCTGGCAGGGTGGCCTGCTGGTGCTCGACGGCAGGCTCACGGCCGGCGCGCTGGTCAGCTTTCTGCTGTACACCATCACGATCGCGGCCTCGATCGGCGCGCTGGCCACGTCCTTCACTACCTACCAGGAGGCGGTGGGCGCGGCCGAGCGGGTGTTCGAGATCCTCGAGATGACGCCGGCGATCGCGGACCCGGCGGCGCCGGTGCCGCTGCCCCAGCCGGTGCGCGGCAAGGTGGCCTTCGAGGGCGTGAGCTTCCGCTACCAGGCCGATCCATCACTGCCCTGGACGCTCGAGGATGTGACCCTGGCGGTCGCGCCGGGCGAGGTGGTGGCGCTGGTCGGTCCGTCGGGGGGCGGCAAGACCACGCTGGTCTCGCTGCTGCCGCGCTTCTGGGACGTGGACCGGGGACGGATCGCGGTGGACGGCATCGACATCCGCGCGCTCAAGCTGGCGGACCTCCGGGGCGCCATCGGCATCGTGCCCCAGGAGCCGGCGCTGTTCAGCGGGACCATCCGGGAGAACATCGCCTATGCCCGGCCGGCCGCGTCGGACGACGAGGTACAGGCCGCGGCGCGGGCGGCGCACGCGCACGAGTTCATCGAGCGGCTGCCGCAGGGCTACGGGACCCTGGTGGGCGAGCGCGGGATCAAGCTGAGCGGCGGGCAGCGGCAGCGGGTGGCGATCGCGCGCGCCATCCTCAAGGATCCGGCCATCCTGATCCTGGACGAGGCGACGAGCAATCTCGACAACGAGAGCGAGCGGCTGATCGAGGACGCGCTCGAGAAGCTGCTGGTGGGCCGCACGACCCTCATCATCGCGCACCGGCTGTCGACGGTGCAGCGGGCGGACCGGCTGCTGGTGGTGGACCACGGGCGGATCGTGGAGGAGGGGACCCATGCGGAGCTGCTGGCGCTCGGGGGACTGTACGCGCGGCTGTATCAGCGGCAGTTCCGGGACGGGATGGCCGGCGTGACGGGCGGCGCGGAGGAAGAGTCGCTGGCGTAGTCTCGTTGCACCGAGGGTGAGGTGATCGGCCGCTCGTTCGGCAGTCCGGGAAGGCAAGGCGCCCTCGTCAGACGACGGGGGCGCTCTCGTTCCGTGCATGTCTTGGGAAACATTCGCGTCAAGCGCTGGAACCGTCGCCACGGGAGGCTTGTCCAGGCTGGGCACCTTCGCCCTGGCCCCGGGCACAACTCAACAAGCGGTGGCGGGCCATGAAGCCGGCGGCACAGCCCACGCGGCGGTCGCCGTGCGGGCTGGAGCCGAGAACCCGCACCGGCGAGCCGTCCAAGAGCGAGACCCCAACCGTAGCGGACATGCAGATGGTCATGAGAAAGG
>DASSYY010000079.1:0-9812 GCA_035703025.1 Gemmatimonadales bacterium
CGGCGCGGGCGTGGCGGGGGCAGGCGTGCCGGTGCCGAGGTCGAGCGGCAGCTCGTCGAGGGCCGGTGGCGCATCCTCGATCGCCGCCGCGGCCGCGGACTCGGCCACGACCGCACGCCGGCTCCGCGATTCGGCCGTCAACAGCACCTCGCCCAGCGCCTCGACCTCCTCGCGCAGCTGCACCAGCGGGATGATCCGCGAGCCGTGCTCCTCGCTCCGGAGAAAGACCCGTTCACGGAAGATGTCGACCGCGATGACTCGCTCGGCCCCGCGCGACGCCGTCACCAGCTTGCCCTCCTTCGGGAAGCGGCGCCGGGCCGTGACGTAGAACTCGTGCTCGTACTTGAGGCAGCAGAGCAGGCGCCCGCAGCCGCCGGAGATCTGGCTCGGATTGAGCGACAGGTGCTGGTCCTTGGCCAGGCCGAGGTTGACCGGCGAGAGCTCCGTGAGCCAGGAGCTGCAGCAGTACTCGCGGCCGCAGCGCCCCACACCGGAGAGCCGGGCGGCCTCGTCCCGCACGCCGATCTGGCGCAGCTCGATCCGGGTCCGGAAGAGCGAGGCCAGGTCGCGGACCAGCGCCCGGAAGTCGACCCGCTTTTCCGCGGTGAAGTAGATGGTGAGCTTGTTCCGGTCCCACTGCCACTCGGTGTCGCTCACCTTCATGACCAGGCTGTGGGTCCGGACGCGATCGATCACCTTGCGCCGGGCCTCGTCCTCGTCGAGGCGGTTCTCGTCGTGTACCCGCAGATCCTCGCGCGTCGCGCGCCGGAGCACGGGTTTCGCCGGCGCGGCGTCGGCCGGGGTCGTCTCGCCCACGGCGCAGCCGGTACATCCGCCGGCGCACTTCCTGGCGGCCATGTCGCCCACGGCGGTGACGCGGCCGAGGTCGCGCCCGCGCTCCACCTCGACCAGGACCGCCTCCCCTTTCCGAATGGGAGCCTCGGCGTCGTCCCAGACGAAGTAGGCCTTCCGGGTGCCTTTGAACCTGACCTCGACGGTCTGACTCATCAGGCCTCGGAGTAGGCGCCCATGGCGCCGTACTTGTCGGCCCGGCGGCGGATCAGCTTCTCGGGCCGGATCTTCCGGAGCTCGGTCACGTGGCGGATCAGCGCCTCGCGCAGCGCCTCGCCCGTGGCGTCGGGATCGATGTGCGCGCCCCCCACCGGCTCCTTCACGATCTCATCGATCACCTTGAGCCGGAGCAGGTCCTCGGCCGTGATCTTGAGCGCCTCCGCCGCCCGCTCCCGCTGGCTGGCGTCCTTCCACAGGATTGCCGCGCAGCCTTCGGGCGAGATCACCGAGTAGACCGAGTTCTCCAGCATGAGCACCCGGTCGGCCACGCCCAGCGCGAGCGCGCCGCCCGAGCCGCCTTCGCCGATGACCACCGCCACCGATGGCGTGGGGAGCGCGGACATCTCCAGGATGTTCCGGGCGAGCGCTTCCGACTGGCCGCGTTCTTCGGCGCCGAGCCCGGGATACGCGCCCGGCGTGTCGATGAGGGTGATGACGGGCGCGTTGAACTTGGCGGCGAGTTTCATCAGCCGGAGCGCCTTGCGGTAGCCCTCGGGGTGGGGCATGCCGAAGTTACGCTTGAGATTCTCCTTCGTGTCCCGGCCCTTCTGATGGCCGATCACCATGACCGACACCCCGGCGAGGCGCGCCCAGCCGCCCACGACCGCCGGATCGTCCATGTAGAGCCGGTCGCCGTGCAGTTCGATGAAGTCGGTGAAGATGGTGCTGAGGTAGTCGAGCGTGTAGGGACGGCGGGGATGGCGGGCGACCATGACCCGCTGGATAGGCGTGAGATTTCGGTAGATCTCCGCCCGGAGCGACTCGAGCTTGCCTTGCAGCCCCTCGAGCTCGCCGTCGATGTCGATCTGTCGTTCACTGCCGATGCGCTTCAGGTCCTCGATCTGCCGCTCCAGCTCGAGCAGAGGCTTCTCGAACTCCAGCGTATACGCTGAGGCCATCGGGGTCATCCCGCCTTGATGTAGTGGACGGAATCGGCGCCCAGGAGATCGCGCAGGGCCCGAACGAGGTCCTCCTCCGCCGCGACGCGGACGCGACGGGAGCGGAGCCGCACCGACTCCCCGTTCCCGTCGCTCCACTCAATATACAGGGGCGTGGGGCCCGGATGGGCCGAGCAGAGGGCCGCGGCCGCCCGGAGCGACTCGGGCTCGGGCGCCCCGGGTGCCCCCCAGCGAAGGCTCAGCGCCACCGCCCCCGACGTCTTGAGCTCGTCGAGCGCCCGGGCCGACTCGACGATGAAGGGCGCGTGGTCTTCGCCCCGGTCCCGGTCGCTGTAGCCGCCGGTGAGCAGCAGGGCGGCATCCGGGAGGATGGTCCCGTTGAGCTTGGCCCAGGCATCGGGAAAGACGATGGCCTCGGCGGTGCCGTGGAAGTCCTCGAGCACGAGGCGGGCGTACTCCTTGCCGGTCTTCTTCGAGATCTGCCGCTTGACGCCGGTCACCACCGCGGCCACCGTCACCGGGTGCTCGCTCCACTCGCCAAGGGTCGCGGTGGTCCGGGTGCCGAACAGCTCGACCTCGCTCCGGAACCGCTCGAGCGGGTGGCCGGAGATGAAGAATCCCAGCACCTCCTTCTCCTTGACCAGCCGCTCGGCCTCGGTCCAGGCCGGGATGTCCGGCAGGCTCAGCGCCCGGGGTCGGGGCGTGGTCGCCTCGCCGAACAGCGACGCCTGGCCCGCCTCCTTTTCCTGCTGCAGCAGCTGGGCTTCGCCCAGCACGTGGTCGAGCGCCTCGCAGAGCTGCTTCCGGTGGCCCCCGAGGCCGTCGCAGGCGCCCGCCACGATGAGCGACTCCAGCACGCGCTTGTTGCAGAGCCGGAGGTCGATCCGCTCCACGAAGTCGGCCAGCGCGGTGAACGGCGCGTCGTGCCGGGCGGCGATGATGCTCTCGATGGCGCCCCAGCCGACGTTCCGGATGGCGCCGAGGCCGAAACGGATGCGGCGGTCGCCGACCACCGTGAACTTGAAGCCCGACTCGTTGACGTCCGGCGGCAGCACCTCGAGGTCGAGCTCGCGCGCCTCATTGATGTACTGCACCACCTTGTCGGTGTTGCCGATTTCCGACGACAGCAGGGCCGCCATGAACTCGGCGGGGTAGTGGGCCTTGAGCCACGCGGTCTGGTAGGACAGGACCGAGTAGGCCACCGAGTGGGACTTGTTGAACCCGTAGCGGCCGAAGGTCTCGATCTGGGCCGCGAGCTCGTCGACCAGCTTCCTCGGGTGCCCCAGCGCCATCGCCCGCTCGCAGAACTTGCCGAGCTCCTTCTTGATGAGCTCCGCGTCCTTCTTGCCCACCGCCTTCCGGAGCACGTCGGCTTCGGCCAGGCTGAACCCGGCGAGCACGTTCGCGATCCGCATCACCTGTTCCTGATAGGTGATGACGCCGTAGGTGGGCTCGAGCACCTCCTGCAGCGACGGGTGCGGGTAGGTGACCTTCTCCTGCCCGAGCTTCCGGCGGATGAAGACCGTGTGCATCCCGGCGTCGAGCGGGCCGGGACGGAGGAGCGCGTTCGACGCGACGAGGTCGTCGAACCGGTCGCACTTCATGGCGCGGAGCGTGTCGGTCGCGAGCGGGGACTCGAACTGGAAGACGCCGGCGGTGCGCCCCTGCCTCAGCAGCTCGTACACCTTGGGGTCGTCGAACGGCAGCGCGGCCATGTCGATGTCCACGCCCGCGCGGGCCGCGATCATCAAGACGGCGTCGTGGATGACGGTGAGGGTCTTGAGGCCGAGCATGTCCATCTTGAGCATGCCGACCTTCTCGAGCGCGCCCATCTCGTACTGCGTGATGATGGACTCTTCGCCGTCGGCCGCCGCGCCTGCGCCCTTGGTAGGGGCGGTGCAGACGGGCACGTACTCCGCGAGCGGCCCCGGGGCGATGACCACGCCGGCAGCGTGCACCGACATGTGCCGCGAGATGCCCTCGATCCGCGCGCTCAGGTCCAGGAGCCGCCGGTACGCCGGGTTGCCGCGGACCAGGTCCCGGAGCTCGTCGACCTTCTTCTCCGCGTCGGGAATCGTGAGGCTGTACGCCGGGCCCGAGGGGATCAGCTTGGTGATCTTGTCGGCCTCGCCGGGCGGAATCCGCAGCACGCGGGCCACGTCCTTTACCGCCGCCCGCGCCTTCATCGTGCCGAAGGTGACGATCTGCCCCACGCTGGCCCGGCCGTACCGCTGGCGGACGTACTCGATCACTTCGCCCCGGCGCTCGAAGCAGAAGTCGACGTCGATGTCGGGCATCGACACGCGCTCGGGGTTCAGGAAGCGCTCGAACAGCAGGTCGAACTTGAGCGGGCAGACGTCGGTGATGCCGAGCGCGTAGGCCACGATCGAGCCCGCCGCGGAACCGCGGCCGGGTCCCACCGGTATGCCCCGCTCGCGCGCCGCGGCGATGAAATCCTGGACGATGAGGAAGTACCCGGCGTACCCCGCGGTGTTGATGACACGGAGCTCGTAGGCCAGCCGCTCCTCGACGGCCGGCGGGAGCGGCGTGCCGTAGCGCCGAGCGGCGCCCTGCCGGGACAGGTCCTCGAGCAGGGCCTCGTCGGTGTCGTAGCCGGCGGGGCGGGGAAAGCTGGGCAGGAAATACTTCTTCTCGAAATCGAACTCACAGAGGTCGGCCACCGTCTGGGTGTTGGCCAGGACCTCCGGGTGGTCCGGGAAGAGCGACCGCATCTCCTTCTCGGACTTGACGTACGACTCCTCGCCGGTGAAGCGGAACCGCTTGGGGTCGTCGAGGTCGCTGCCGGTTCCGATCGCGAGCAGCACGTCGTGCGATTCGGCGTCCTCCCGGCGGAGGTAGTGGGCGTCGTTGGTCGCCACCACGCCGATGCCCAGCTCCTGGCCCAGCCGGAGCATTCCCTCGGTGACCAGCCGCTCCTCGGCGATCCCGTGGCTCTGGACCTCGAGCCAGAAGCCGTCCTTCCCGTACACCCGGGCGAACCACTCGGCGCTGCGCTTCGCCTCCTCGTAACGGCCCTGCCGGAGGTGGAGCGAGACCTCACCCGAGAGGCAGGCCGCGAGACACACGATGCCCTCGCTGTACTTCTCGAGGCACTCCTTGTCCACGCGCGGCCGCCGGTAGAACCCCTCCGTGTAGCCGATCGAGGTCAGCCGGACGAGGTTCTTGTACCCGGCGCGGTTCTTGGCGAGCAGGACGAGATGGCTGTAGGCGGCGGGCGCGTTGCTCGGCTTCTCGCGCGCCTGGCGGGGACCGAACGCCAGGTACGCCTCGAAGCCGAGGATCGGCCGGATCTTGGCGGCCTTGGCGGCGTCGTAGAACGACCAGGCCGCGTGCATGTTGCCATGGTCGGTGACGGCCAGGCTGTCCATGCCGAGCTTCTTGACGTGCGCGACGAGATCGGGGATCCGGCTGGCCCCGTCGAGCAGCGAGTATTCGCTATGGGTGTGGAGATGGACGAAGGCCATGCCTACCGACTGCGGTGCGCCAGCTCCTTCCAGACGGCGTCCAGCGGGACACCGCGAGCCTGCAGCAGCACCAGAAGATGATAGAGAAGATCGGCCGCCTCGGACGCGAGACGCTCGGGCTCCTCCGCATTCGCCGCCACGACGACCTCGACGGCTTCCTCGCCCACCTTCTGCGAGACCTTGGCCACGCCACGGTCGAGCAGCCCAGCCGTGTACGAGCCCTCGGGACGCTCCGCCGCCCGGCGCGCGATGGTGGCGGCCAGCCGGGTCAGCAGGTGTGCGCCAGGGTCCTCACCGGACGTCGTATGGCCGTCCTGCGCCACCGCCGACGAAAAGCAGGTGCGGGCCCCGGTGTGGCAGGCCGGGCCGGTCTGGTCGACCCGGTAGAGGATGGCGTCCCCGTCGCAATCGACCCGAATCTCCCGGACCGCCTGCTCATGGCCGGACGTCGCTCCCTTGCGCCACAGTCCGGCGCGAGATCTGCTGTAATAATGCGCCTGGCCGGTGGCCTGGGTCCGCTCGAGCGCCTCCCGGTTGGCGTAGGCCAGCATCAGGACGTCGCCCGAACGGCTCTCCTGGGCCACCACCGGCACCAGTCCGTCGGCCCCGAACCGGACCCCATCCAGCCAGTTGGTCTCAGACACCGAGAGAAGGTACCGGGGCCTCGCACGATTGTCAAAAGCCGTTGTGATTCCTTATCTTGCTGAAGATTTCACACCCTCGTCCGCCGCCCCGGAGCCGCCCTCTGTGACCCGAGCCTTCGCCCGCTGGACCCTGCTGGTCGGTACGCTGGCGCTCGCTGCCTGCGGCAGCGATCCGAACCCGCCCGATACCGTCGACTGCTCCGCGGTGGCCCCCGTATCACTGAACGCCGGCCAGTTCACCATTCTGGACGCCTCCGAGACCGCCTGCGTCCGCATCCCCGGCGCCGGGGCCCAGGAGACCGAGTACCTGTACGTGGCCCTGTCCGCCAATGGCACGGTGACCCGGAACGGCAACGCCGCGCCCTATGAGCTGCAGGGCGGGCAGAGCCCATCGGCTGCGGTGGCGGCCATGAGCCAGGCCGTCTTCGACAAGGCGTCGCCGGCGGCGCTCGCCTTTCACGACATGCTGCGCGCGCGGGAGCGGACGCTGGCGCAGCAGCCCTCGGCGGTCAGCGCCGCGCGGGCCCGGATCTCGGCCTCGGTGGCGGCGGCCGTACCGCCGGCCGTGAACTCCCAGCGGAGCTTCGACGTCTGCGCCACCACCACGTGCGACAGCTTCGTCACCAGTACCGCGACGGCCAAGGTCGTCTCCCAGCGGGTGGCGATCTACCTGGACAACGACGCGCCCGTGGGCTACACCCAGAGCGAGCTGGATGAGCTCGGCGCCCTGTTCGACGCGCACCTGTACTCGATCGATACCACCGCCTTCGGCCGCGAGTCCGATCTGGACGACAACGGCGTGGTGATCGTCCTCCTCACCCAGCACGTGAACGACCTCTCCCCCGACTGCAACACCACGGGGAGCTTCATCCTCGGCTTCTTCTTCGGCCTGGATCTGCTCCCGAGCGAGCCCCACTCGAACGACGGCGAGGTGTTTTACGGGGCGGTTCCGCGGCCCGACTCGCCGGGCTGCTCGGCCTACACCAAGACCAACGTCACGGAGTCGCAGCCCGGCGTCTTCGTGCACGAGTTCCAGCACATGATCAGCTTCAACCAGCACGTGCTGGTGCGCGGCGGGAACGTCGAGGAGACCTGGCTCAACGAGGGCCTCTCCCACTATGCCGAGGAGCTGGCGGCCCGGCAGGTGCCCGACAACTTCTGCCCG
The DNA here is from genome assembly GCA_035703025.1 of Gemmatimonadales bacterium. Lineage (GTDB taxonomy): Bacteria > Gemmatimonadota > Gemmatimonadetes > Gemmatimonadales > GWC2-71-9 > CAVVWJ01. The sequence goes on from DASSYY010000079.1 coordinate 7,265, forward strand.
ACGTTCGCCCAGTGCGAGGATGAGTTTCTCAAGGACAACCTGTTCGATGCCTACGCCTATCTGGATGACCCCGAATCGGCGTTCCTCGTGGCGCCCAGCACGTCCGGCGGGACGCTGGAGGAGCGGGGGGCCGCCTGGCTCTTCGTGCGCTGGCTGGGTGATCACTTCGCGGCGAGCCAGCCGCTCGCGCCGGAGGTCACTCGCGGGCTCGTGCTGACCAATCTCACGGGTGCCGCCAATGTCGAGCACGTGACGGGCGTCGACTTCCCGACCCTGGTGTCCCAGTGGCAGCTGGCGAACTATCTCACGAATCTCGCGGGCTTCACGCCGTCGAGCGATCGGCTGCGGTACACCAGCTTCGACTTGCGGGCGACCTATCTCGCCAACTATCCGAGCGTGTTCGCCAAGCCGTATCCGCTGACCCCCGACAGCACCCGGAACGGCGCCTACGATCGCACCGGCTTGCTGCGTGCGGGCTCGGCCCGGCACGTGCGCATCATCCAGCCGCCCGGCTCGTCCGAGGTCGCCTTCATCCTGACCGACGGCGCCGGCTCGATTCCGCTGGCCGCCGGCGTCGTACCCAGGATCGCGCTCGCGCGGGTGAAGTGAAGGGCGTGATCTTCCTGGTGGTGGTCGCCGCGCTCTTTGCCGGGTACGGCACCGCCTACCTGGCCAGCGACGATGTCCGCTACCTCACGCGCGCCGGTATCGAAGAGACCCGGATCCTGCAGGCCCGCCAGCCGATCGCCACGCTGGCCGCCGATCCGCGCACCGATCCCGCCCTGCGCGACGCGCTCGGCCTGGTGGTGGCCAGCCGGGACTACGCCGCCCGACTCGGGCTCGAGGCCAAGGAGACGTACACCACCTACGCCGACGTCGGCCGCGATACCCTGCTGCTGGTCCTGCAGGCGGCGCCACGGGACTGTATCTGTCCCTACACCTGGAAGTACCCGATCGTCGGCCGGATCCCCTACAAGGGTTTCTTCGACACCCGGGCGGCCCAGCGCGAGGCCGATCGGCTCGCCGCGCGGGGGTACGACATCCATCTCCGCCCGTCCGGGGCGTTCTCCACGCTGGGCTGGTTCAACGATCCGCTGCTCTCCACCGCGCTGACCGGTGACTCGGTGGAGCTGGCGGCCACGGTGTTCCACGAGATCGCCCACAACACCCTCTACGTGAAGAGCGCCACGCCGTTCAACGAGAGCTACGCCCAGTTCGTCGGCTACCATTCGGCGCAGTCGTTCTTCCGGGAGCGCGGCGACAGCGTGCTGGCCCGCCGTGCGGGGGATCGCTGGCACGACGAGATCGTGCTGGGGGAGTTCTATGCCGACCTCGTGGCGCGGCTCCAGACGCTGTACGACACCCATCCCGACTCCGCGTCGCTCGAGCGGGGCCGCGCGGACGCCGCCGCCTGGGCCCGCACGGAGCTGCAGGGCCCGGTCGCGGAGCGGCTCCGCACGTTCACGATCGGTCGCCTGCCGGAGCGTCCCGTCAACAATGCACGGCTGATCGGTGCCCGGATCTACCGCACGCGGCTCGACCTGTTCGACCGCTGGTTCGAGCAGCATGGCCGCGACATCCGGGAGAGCGTGGCCGCCATGGGGACGCTGATGAAGGGCGTGGAGGGGGACAGCGCCTACGTGCGGCTGGCGGCGGCGGTGGGGGACAGCACGGCGGCGGACAGTTCGGCGACCGGCGGCGCGGTGCCGGACAGCGCGGGGGCCGGCCGCTAGGGCACACCAGGCACGTCCGACCCATCCACACGTCACCCTGAGCGCAGCGAAAGGGGGCATGCTTTCGGGCATGCCCCCTTCGGTGCACTCAGGGTGCCTCCATGGCGAGCATCAAGGCGACGATTTCGCCGCCGCCGCCGAGTCGGCCGACCAACTGCTGTCCGTTCCGGACCGTGGCAGGGTCGCGCGCCCACCGGTCTTGATGCTGTCGACGCGCGACCCGGGGATGCCGCTGGTATCGCCGGCGCCCATCGGCACGGCGCTGTTGGTCGCGGCCCCCGACCGGGGGGCGTACTCCGCGCTATCGCCTGCCTTCCGCAGGCTGGACGTGTCGGCGGCCGCGCCGCCCGCGGAATCCGTCACGCCGGCCGCCGCACCGGCCGTATCCATGGCTCCGACCCGCCCCGGACGGGCGCTCGTGTCGACGCCGCCGGCGCCGGTATAGCCCGAGGTATCGGGACGCGCCCCGCCCGCGGAGGACGTATCCTGGGCGGCCAGGCGCGGCGCGAATGCCCCGAGGGCGAGGGCGGCGGCGAGGGCGGTGAGGTGAGCTTTCGACATCCTGCCTCCTGCAACTGTGGTGGAGACGAACCGGCCGCCGTCGCGGCCGCCCGGTGCCCCGGATTCGAGAGCTCCGATCCTAGGCGGCGCACCAGGCGGGAGCGGTGAGGCAGGTCACCTCCCCCTCGCGCCGTTACCCCTCAAGTGTAGCTTTCCCGGCATTCACATCGCGCTACCTCATTCCGGGACCGATCTCCATGGATACCAGCTTCGTCACCCGCGAGCAGAGCCGCATGCTGGGCGAGCTCTCCGGG
>DASSYY010000222.1:0-2778 GCA_035703025.1 Gemmatimonadales bacterium
CGGCGCGGGCGCGGGCCGGAGCCAGCCCCACGCCGCGGCGCCGCCGGCCACCAGCAGGCCCCCGAGCAGCGCGAGCTTGACCGCGTCCCAGCGCGGCTTCGCGGCCGCTGCCGCGCCGGCCGCCGCCGCGGCGGTGGTGCGAAGCGTCGGCACGGTGCCCCGGCCGGCCAGCGCCTCGGCGAACTCCGCCGCCGTGCCGAACCGGTCGGCGGGCAGCTTCTCCAGCGCCGTCAGCACTGCCGCCTCCCCGTGCGGCGGGATGGTGTGGCGCTGTGGCAGGATGGGGCGCGGCGCCTCGGTGAGCACCCGGGCCACGATGGCCTGCGCGGTCGAGCCGCCGAACGGCGGGTCGCCGGTGAGCATCTCGTAGACCACGACCCCGAGGGCGTAGACGTCGGAGCGGGCGGTGATCTCGCGCTCGCCCATCGCCTGCTCGGGGCTCATGTAGTGCGGCGTGCCGAGCGACATGCCGGTCTCGGTCATCCGGTTGCCGCCGGCCTTGCTCGCGGCCAGCGCGATCCCGAAGTCGGCCACCAGGGCGCGCCCGTCGTGGATCAGGATGTTCTCGGGCTTGATGTCCCGGTGGACCACGCCGTGCCGGTGGGCGTAGTCGAGCGCCGAGGCGACCTCGGTGCCGATCCGGACGGCGTCGGCCACCGGGAGCTGCTTCTCCCGGTTGAGCCGGCTCCGGAGCGATTCCCCCTCGACGAACGGCATGACGTAGAACAGGAAGCCGTCGGCCTCGCCCGAGTCGAACAGCGGCAGGATGTGCGGGTGCTGCAGGTTGGCGGTGAGCTTGATCTCCGCCAGGAAGCGCTCGGCCCCGATGACCGCGGACAGCTCCGGACGCAGGAGCTTGAGCGCGACCTTGCGGTCGTGCCGGAGGTCCTGCGCCAGGTACACCGTCGCCATACCGCCTGCGCCGATCTCACCTTCGATCCGGTAGCGGTCGGCCAGCGCTACCTGGAGGCGGCTGAGAAGCTCGGGCATGTGTCTCTTGGGCTTTGGGAGGGAGGTGCTGAAAGATGCCCTCGATGCGGGCTGTGGGCTAGCCGGGGGAGTCGGGGAGTCGGCTCGGCATCCTGGGAGTCAGCTCCGCTCGTCATCCCGGAAGTCCGCTCCGCTCGTCATCCTGAGCAAGACGACGGAGCCATACCCTGGGGCATGGCTCCGTCGCTTCGCTCAGGATGACGAGCCCAGCAGAGCCGAGCTGGGCTGGGGGACGGCGAGCCTTCTCCGCCCGCCGCCCCCCACGCACTCAGTCGTCGAGGCCATCCTTGTCGTTGTCCTCGAACACGTGGAACGAGCTGTCGATGTTCGCCCAGACGCTCGCCTGCAGCTCCGTGTTCGCGGCCAGGGCGCGGGGATCGATCAGACTGCCCCCCGACGCGAGGAACCACGCGTTCGGGTCGATCGCCACGGTCACGTTGAACGTCCCGGTGGCGTCCACCACCACCGGCGGATTGAGCTCCATCTCCAGCTCGGCTTCGCCGGAGAGGTAGGCGTCGAACGGCTGCGGGCCGGCGCCGTCGTTGGCGTCGAAGGTGCCGGCGACGTGCACGCTCGCGCTCTGCGGCCAGCTCGCGTGCGCCGCGAGAAACGCCGTCGTCGCCGCGTCATCCTCGTCCGGGACGTCCACCTTGAGCTCGACCTTGCCGTACGTCCCTTCGGCCGCCGCGGTGCTCAGCGTGGTGGTCACGCCGGCGTCCACCGGAAGGTCGACCAGCACTGGGCCGGCCGAGAACTCCTGGCAGTCGACGCTTTCGCCGAGACAGGTGCCGGCATGATCGGCCCGCTCCAGCTCCAGCCGCGAGAGCACGACCTGGACCTGGGTGATCGCCAGCGTCTGTCCGTTGATGGTGACCGGCTGGGCGCTGAAGCTGGGCGCGACCGCCGCCGACGGCGCCGGGCTCGCACCCGTGCCCTTGGTGAACGACAGCGTCGTCTGGGAGGTGCCGTTGGGAGCGCTCCCGTCGCTGCAGGCGGCGATCAGGCCCGCGCCGAGCAGGCAGGGAAGGATACGGCGACCGAATGCGACCGACATGATGCCTCCTAAGAATGATGCCGGACGAGGCCGGCGGTTTGGCTCCCAGAAGGCCGATGCGCTCGGCAGCCGGACGATCTCCACGGGGAGACTCCTGGCTTTGCGACCCCGGCTCGCGACGGGTGTGCCCTTGTCGGGAGCAGCGGTCCCGCGCGAAGCGTTCCGCGGGACGAAAAACTCAGTTGGCCGACGCCTGGTCGATGCCCGGCTCCGCGCACCGCGCCATCGGCAGCAATTCTAGGAGGCGCTCGACCTGGCACCGGATGACGTCGGCCTCCTCACCCTCGAGGGCGGGGAACACGATCACCGGGCCGTCGCACTGCACGATCCAGATCCCGCGGCTGGTCAACCGCGCCACGTACCGGCGTCCTCGATACAGCCCCACGACATCCATGATTCGCCTCGCTCCGGTGCTGGTCCGTGCTGCGTCTGCTGTCGCCGGGCTCTCCGGTCCGGAGGCTTAGGAAGCAAGCGGGCGGCCAGCCGGGTGTACTTCTCTAACTGGCTTTGTGGCAATAGGTTGCGGAAGACAGCCCGGGGAAATGAGGAGGGCGCGTGCTCCATGGCGATACATGGGTGTAACGAATCGTTGTAGGGAGGGGCGGGCTGGAATTGGACTCGGCTGGCGGGCGCCTGCGGCTGAGGCGGCAAGCCGGATGATGGCTCCTTCGCTTCGCTCAGGATGACTCGGCCGCCAGGCGCCGGGAGCGCGCGCCGGAGAGTCTGCCCTCGGG
>DASSYY010000273.1:0-2866 GCA_035703025.1 Gemmatimonadales bacterium
GAGTCCGACCGTCCCACGATGGCCGGGAGCGCGGGTCCGGCGACGACCCGGGTGACCAGATGCTCAGGCAGGTTGGCGGGAGGCCGGCTCAGGGTTTGACGTGGGACGCTGAACTGGGTGAGGAGCGCGGTGGGGCCGGCCAGCGCGGCGAGGCCGCACGCAGGGTTGCCACGGTCCGCGGTCTTCCCGCAGGCCGCGGCGGCGATCAACAGTGGAAGCAGGCGCCGAATCGGCATGGCCAGAAGATAATCGACGCCCAGGGTCCTGCGCTGACCGCGGGCCTGCACCGGCGAAACGCGCAGGGGCCTGCCCGCGGGCAGGCTCCTGCGCACCACGCCCACGGCGGACTAGTGGCGGGTAGTGTCCAGGCCGGTGTGCCCGGTGTCGGTGGGCGCGCCCGTCCCGGTGCCCGTCATCGCGGTGTCGGCCGGCGTGCTCATCGAGCCTGACTCGGAGCTGGTGCCGGCGTTGGTGTTGGCATCATTCCGCGGCGGCTTGCAGGCGGCGAGCCCCAGGGCCGTCACGGCGGCCAACAGAAATGCCGATGAACGCTTCATGGTGTCCCTCGCATGGGCGGCACCGCGCCGGCACCACCTCTTGGTATGATGAACGAGCACCCCTCCATCCCACCCCGAACCAAGCGGCGAACCTAATCCGGCCAGAAACGGCCGGAGGTGACGCGGGTCACGTCGATTCTTCCAACCGGGCGATCGCGCGGGTGAGATTTTCCCGCGCGGCAGCGCCATAGCGGTCGCGGAAATAGGCGGTCTGATAGAGCGGGGACCGTGCGAGCAGGCCCGCGAGCACGGCCCTCCGCGCAGCGCGATAGGCGGGCTCCGGCACCCACTCGTACTCGGCCCGGATTCGCCGGTCGTAGCGATCGAAGCTCGCGGCGTCCTGGCCGAGCACGGCGAGATCGACGTCGCACACGAGCCGGCCCGAGGCATCGGGCGCCGGCCCGGCATGGCGGGTGAGGAGGACGAGGCGAGCGACGTCGTCCGCGATGATCGACGGAATGCCGAGCGCGGCGAGACCCCGGAGAGCCCAACCGGCGCTGCGGGCCTCGTTGTCATCGGCGCGGGGATCGTAGATCGCGTCGTGGAACCAGAGCGCCGCCTCGACCCGATCGCGGTCCGCGCCGTCGGCGGGCGCGCGATCGAGCTCGGCCAGGCATCGGCGGAGGTGCTCCGCGTCGTGGTACCGACGTCCGGGCTCGGTCCAGGCGGCCAGCACCGCGTCGGCGAGCGGGTACGGATCGCCGGCGGCACCCAGCCGCTGCAGCAGCGCCGCGAAGCGGGCCCGGAGGTCGGTCATCCGCGCAGCAGCCAGGAGGCGAGCGGTCGCCGCAGCCAGCGGGTCTCCCCGATCTTCGCGAACGCGCGCAGGGTCAGATCGCGGGTGGCAGGCCGGGCGAGCCAGTGAGCCAGCCCGTCGTGCCACCGCTTGGTGCGGAGCCAGCTCGCAGTCTTGGGTGCGGGCGCGCCGGGCTCCAGGATGCTCCGTGCAACCTCTTCGCCGGTCACGAGCGCAGCATAGATCCCCTCGGCCGTGAGGGAGGAGATGACGCCGGCGGCATCGCCCGCGAGGTGGACGCCGCCGGCGAAGTGGAACCCGTGACAGGCCACTTCCAGCGAGGCTCCCTCGAACGGAACGCCGACGCGTGCGGCACCGAGTCCGTCGCAGCGGTGGTCGAGGTAGCGGCGGAGGGCCGCTGGCGCGACGAGCCGTTTGGGCGCGACGGCGCCGACCGACGTGTACGCCGCGTGGGGGAACACCCAGAAGTAGCCGTTGGCGATAGCGCCGGGGTCGCACTCGATGCGCAGAGGCTCGAGGCGGAGCCCAGGCAGGTTGTACTCGGCCGCGAAGTAGGCGCGAGGCGAGGGGAGACCGAGTGCGCGACGGACGGCCGAGTCGGCACCGTCGGCGCCGATCAGGTGCCGCCACCGGATCCGGCGCCCGGCGGCGCTGACCGTCCGTTCGCGGAGATCGATCGCCGTCGCGGGCACGCCGGCCCGCACCGTCGCCCCGGCGGCGCAGGCCCACTGCAGCTGATACCGGCCGAGCTCCCGCCGGGCGATGGTGTGCACCAGCGTCGCCTCAGGATCCAGCACGACGGCCCGGCCGCCCGCGAAGGCCACGTGCCCCACGCTGGCAAGCGTGGCCTCCGGCGGCAGGCCCAGGGGCCTCAACTCGAGCATCGTCTTGAGAGTGAGGCCCCCGGCGCAGGTCTTCGGACCGATCTCCGGGCGCTTTTCGAGCACCAGGACCTCGCGTCCGGCCTCGGCGAGGACCTGCGCCGCGCGGAGCCCGGCGGGACCCGCGCCCAGGATCAGGTGCTCAACGTCTTCCACGCCTCGTCTTCCCGCAGCCGGGCCGCCGCGTCGGCGCGAGCGGTGGCGGGTGGATTGGTGAGAACTCCGAAGCGCCGGAACAGGGTCCGCGCCCGCCGGAAGAGGTCCGAGGTCACGTGCCCGGCCGGAAGGCTCGCGGTGCGCGGCAGCAGGAAGAAGTGCACGTGACGCACCCGCTCGCCGTAGGAGGCGACGTAGACCCGCTCGGGGCGGACCACCCGCTCGATGGCGGCCACCGCTGCCCGGAGAACCGGACCCAGCGCGGACGACTCGGCCGTCGTGAGCTGGGCCAGGGACTCGGCATGGCGCCGCAGCTTGACGATCAGCTCTCCGGGGTCGGTCTGGGGGCCCGTGTGGTGGGCGACTTCCCACCACTCGTTCCGGAAGACGACCCCGCCCGGGGCGGTGATCCGGCCGGCCACCTCCTGGCACACGCTGCAGCTCTCGGCGGACATGAGACTCCTCTCGTCGTGGGCACCTGGATGGTAGGCTACCCGGAGGCCGCGCGGGCGGGA
>DASSYY010000149.1:0-14098 GCA_035703025.1 Gemmatimonadales bacterium
GTTCGACTGCCATGTGAATCGCTATCCGACCGACGGGACCGTCGCCTACCGGCACTACAACGCCGGTGCCTTCGGCCACGCCGGGGCCGAGAAGGCGAGTCTCTCGAACGAGCAGTCGTCGGTGGGGCTCACTACGCCGAAGGGCAAGGTGCTGGTGCGGCAGATCGCCGGCCTCATCGCCCGGCGGATCGTCACCGACCATCCGGTCGGCACGGCGGTGCACCAGGGTGAGCGCCTCGGTATGATCCGGTTCGGTTCGCGGGTTGACCTTTTCCTCCCGCTGGGCACCCGCGTGCTGGCGCGCGTCGGGGACACCACGCGGGTGGGGGTGACGGTGGTGGCCGAATGGAGCTGATCCCACGCAGGAGCGGCGGCACCCGGCGGCCCACGATGCGGCAGGTCGTGGTCATCATGCCGAGCGCCTTCACGCTGGGCAACCTGTTCTTCGGATTCTGGGCGATCGTGTCCGCCTTCAACGGCAACTTCCGCTGGGCGGGCTGGTTCATCGTCTTCTCCGGCATTCTCGACATGCTCGACGGGCGCGTCGCGCGGCTGTCGAACACGGGCACCAAGTTCGGCGCGGAGCTCGACTCGCTGGTCGACGTGATCTCGTTCGGTGTCGCGCCGGCGCTGCTCATCTACTTCCTCGACTTCGCCAGCGCGGGCCGGTTCGCCTGGATCCTGTCCTACATCTACGTGACCGCCGTGGCCCTGCGGCTGGCGCGGTTCAACGTGCTGTCGGCGGGCAAGCCGTCGACCGGCTGGTTCACCGGCCTTCCGTCCCCGTCGGCGGGCATGACGCTGGCCGTCTACTACCCGTTCAGTCAGACGGAGTGGTACCGGGCGTCCATCGCCTATCTCGACCTGCAACACCAGGGGCTCGTGGTGCTGGTGCTGTTGCTGGCGCTGCTGATGGTCAGCAACGTGAAGTACCCGAAGTTTCCCCCGATCGGGATCCGGAGCGCCAAGGGCCTCTTCGGGCTGGCGGTGCACCTCGCAATCCTGATCGGCGGCCTCGTCGCACCCGAGTATTTTCTGTTTCCGCTGGCGCTGTTCTATGTCGCGTTCGGCGTGGCACGGACGACGGTCCTGGGTTTGATGGAACGCCCCGAGCCCGCGGCGGCGGTCGACGACCAGCTCGCGGATTCGACCATGAACGGCGACACGCTGTCACCGGAGCCCACCTCGAGTGAACGCCGGGTCGGCTGGATCGACCGGCGCCAGGAGCCAAGGTAGCGATGAGCTTTCGAGTGCACGTTCGAGTGATGCCGCGCGGCGGCCTGCTGGATCCGCAGGGACAGGCGGTGGAGCACGCACTCTCCGCTCTCGGCTTCGCCGAGGCCGGCGGAGTCCGCGTCGGCCGGGCGATCGAGCTGGAGGTCGCGGCCGCGTCCCGGCCGGAGGCCGAGGCGCGGGTACGGCAGATGTGCGACAAGCTGCTCGCCAACCCCGTCACCGAGGACTACCTGCTCGAAGTGGAGGAGGCCTGATGCTCAAGGTGGCGGTAGTCCGCTTCCCCGGCAGCAACTGCGACTTCGATTCGATCCGCGCCGCCGAGCGGGTGGGCACCAGCGCGTACCTGGTCTGGCACCGCGACACCAGCCTCCAGGGCGCGGACATCGTGATCCTTCCCGGCGGGTTCAGCTACGGGGACTATCTCCGCTCGGGCGCCATCGCGCGGTTCAGTCCGATCATGCAGGCGGTGCAGCGGCACGCCGCCGACGGCGGCCCGGTGCTCGGGATCTGCAACGGATTCCAGATCCTGTGCGAGGCACACCTGCTGCCGGGCGCGCTCATGCGCAACGCGGGCCTGACGTTCGTCTCGAAGCCGGTCGACGTCGTCGTCGAGCGCACGGAGACCGTCTTCACCTCGGCGTACGCACCCGGCGCCCGGATCCGGCTGCCCGTGGCGCACGGCGACGGCCGGTTCGTGGCCGCGGACGACACGCTGCGGATGCTCGAGGCCGAAGGGCGCGTGGTCCTCCGCTACGAGGCCGCGTCCGAGGCCTCCCCGTTCCAGCCCAACCCGAACGGGTCCGCTCACCACATCGCGGGCATCTCGAACGCGGCGGGCACCGTGGTCGGCATCATGCCGCATCCCGAGCGCGTCGCCGACCCGCTCCTGGGCGCGCCCGACGGACTCGGGTTCTTTACTTCCCTCGCGGCCTGGCAGCCGCGTGACTCCACGCTGAAGGTTTCCAGCCGATGACTACCGACAAGCCCAGCCGCAATGAAGACGAATACTTCGTCAAGCAGGATGCCGAGCTGCTCCGAAAGCAGCGCGCCCAGGCCGAGGCGGCCGCCGTCGAGGCGGAGCGCCGCACCCACTTCATGAAGTGTCCGAAGGACGGGTACGACCTGGCCAGCAGCGCGTATCACGGCGTGCAGATCGAGACCTGCCCGCACTGCGGCGGCATGTGGCTCGACGCCGGAGAGATCGAGGCCGTCTCGCACGAGGACCGGCCCGGCCTGCTGACGCGCGTGCTGTCGGACGCGTTCAGCAGCCTGAGCCCGTCGCGACGGAAGTCGTCGTGACCAGCTCCACCGCGGCCGCCGGCGCCACCGAGGCGTCTTCGTTCCCGGGCGAACGTCCGGTCACGGCCGAGGTCGTGCGGGAGCACAACCTCAACGACCTCGAGTACGGCCGGATCGTCGAGATGCTGGGCCGCACGCCGACCCTCACCGAGCTCGGCGTCTTCTCGGCGCTCTGGTCCGAGCACTGCTCGTACAAGCACTCGAAGCCGGTGCTCCGGACCTTCCCCACAACCGGCCCGCAGGTGGTCCAGGGGCCCGGCGAGAACGCCGGCGTGCTCCGGCTGCCCGAGGGCTGGGCGGTCGCGTTCAAGATCGAGTCTCACAACCACCCGTCGGCGGTCGAGCCCTACCAGGGCGCCGCCACCGGCGTGGGCGGCATCCTGCGCGACGTGTTCACGATGGGGGCGCGGCCGGTGGCAGTGCTCAACAGCCTCCGGTTCGGCCCGCTCGACCATCCCCGGAACCGTTACCTCTTCGCCGGCGTGGTGCGCGGGGTGGGCGACTACGGCAACTGCGTCGGCGTCCCGACCCTGGGCGGCGAGGTCGGCTTTGCCGAGGGGTACACCGGCAACCCGCTGGTCAACGCCATGTGCGTCGGCCTCCTCAAGGAGGCCGATCTCATCCGCGCGGCGGCGCACGGCGTGGGCAACGTGCTGCTCTGCGTCGGCGCGCGGACCGGGCGGGACGGCATCCACGGAGCGAGCTTCGCCTCCGAGGAGCTGAGCGAGAAGAGCGAGGCCCGGCGCCCGCAGGTGCAGGTGGGCGACCCGTTCACCGAGAAACTGCTGCTGGAGGCGAGCCTCGAGCTCATTACCTCCGGGCTGATCGTCGCGATCCAGGACATGGGCGCCGCCGGCCTCACCAGCTCGAGCGCCGAGATGGCGGCCCGAGGCGGCGTGGGCGTCGAGATCGACACCGGTCTCGTGCCGACGCGCGAGCCGGGCATGACTCCGTACGAGATCCTGCTGAGCGAGAGCCAGGAGCGGATGCTGGTCGTGGCCGAGCCCGGACGCGTCGCGGAGATCGAAGCCGTGTGCGCCAAGTGGGAGCTGGGCGCGACGCCGATCGGCCACGTCACCGACGACGGGATCTACCGGGTGCGGCACAACGGGCTCGTCGTGGCCGCGATCCCGGGGCAGCGGCTGGTCGACGACTGCCCGATCTACGACCCCGAAGCCCGCGAGGGCGACGCGGCCCGCGCCCGGCGCGCGGCCTCGCCGTCGCGCGCGCCGAAGGCCGACCTCCGGGCCGCCCTGCCGCTGCTGCTCGACGCCCCCAACCTCGCCAGCAAGCGCTGGGTCTACGAGCAGTACGATTCGACCGTCCAGGCGTCTACCGTCCTCGGTCCCGGCGGCGACGCCGGCGTGCTCCAGGTGCCGGGCACCGGCTTCGGGCTGGCGGTGACGGTCGACTGCAACAACCGCCTAGTGGCGCTCGATCCTTACGAGGGCGGCAAGGCGACCGTCGCGGAGGCGGCCCGCAACATCGCCTGCACCGGGGCGCGCCCGTTGGGAATCACCGACTGCCTCAACTTCGGCAACCCGGAGAAGCCGGACGTCTTCTTCCAGTTCCGCGAGGCCTGCCGCGGCATCGCCGATGCCTGCCGCGCGTTCGACACGCCGGTCACCGGCGGCAACGTGAGCTTCTACAACGAGAGCCCCACCGGTGCCGTCGATCCGACGCCCACCGTCGGCATGGTGGGCCTGCTCGAGCGCGTGGCCGACCGCGTGCCGAGCCACTTCGCCACGCCGGGCGACGAGATCCTCGTGCTCGGGGCCACTCGCGGCGAGCTGGGCGGATCGGCGTATTGGGCGGAGGTGCGTGAGTTCATCGGCGGGCGCCCCGCCCCCGTGGATCTCGACGCGGAGCGCCGGCTGCAGCAGCTGCTGGTCGCGGCGGCCCGGCGCCGGGTCCTCCGCTCGGCCCACGACTGCTCTGACGGTGGGCTGCTGCCGGCCCTGGCCGAGGCGGCCATCGGCCCTGCCTACGCGGCGGCCGGCCTGGGCGCCGTGGTCGACCTGAGCGGGTACGCCCCCGGCGTGCCGCTCGACGGCCTCCTGTACGGCGAGGACGGCGCCCGGGCCGTGGTGTCGGCCGCGCCCGGCGACGTCGCCGCACTGCTGGCCCTGGCGGCCGAGCACGGCGTGCCCGCCCAGCGCGCGGGCCGGGTCGGTCCGCCCGAGGGGGCGCTGGAACTTCGGGTGGGTGACCAGCTGTTCACCTGGGGCATCGGCGCGTTGCGCGAGACCTATTTCACAGCGATTCCGAGACGGATGCAGCATCCGGACGTGGACCGCTCGGCGGGGGAGTAAGGCATGTGCGGCATCATCGGCGTCTCGGGGCTGCCTGACGCGGCCCGGCTCACGTATCTCGGGCTCTACGCCCTCCAGCACCGCGGCCAGGAGAGCGCGGGCATCGTGGCGATTGACCGGGAGGGAAACGCCCGGTCGCACCGTGGCATGGGGCTGGTGAGCGAGAACTTCGAGGAGTCGGTGCTCGCCACCCTGCCGGGCGACGTGGCCGTAGGACACACCCGCTACTCGACGACCGGCAGCACGGTGCTGGCCAACGCGCAGCCGTGCAACGTCGCGACGCGCTGCGGGCCGCTCGCCATCGCCCACAACGGGAACATCATCAACGCCGGCGAGCTCAAGCGCGACCTGGTCGAGAAGGGCGCGATCTTCACCACCTCGTCGGACACCGAGGTGCTGGTCCATCTCATCGCCCGCTCGAAGGCCCCGACCGTCGAAGGCCAGATCCGGGACGCGCTGGAGCAGGTGGACGGTGCGTACAGCCTGGTGCTCACCGTCGGCCGCGCGCTCTATGCCGTGGTGGACAGCCGCGGCTTCCGGCCGCTGGTCATGGGTCGGCTCGGGAGCGGGATGATCGTGGCCTCGGAGACCTGCGCGCTCGACCTGTTGGGCGCCCACATCGCCTGCGAGCTGCAGCCCGGGGAGTTCGTCCGGATCGAAGACGGCAAGGTCACGGAGCTGCCGCGGCTCGCGCCGCGCCCCGTGAGCCGGTGCGTGTTCGAGCTGGTCTACTTCGCCCGCCCGGACAGCACGGTCTTCGGCGAGTCCGTGGACCGCGCCCGCCGGGAGCTGGGCCGCCAGCTGGCGCGCGAGCAGCCGGCACCCCGGGGCGAGGTGGTCTTCAGCGTGCCCGACAGCTCGAACGCCATGGCGCTCGGCTTCTCCGAGATCTCGGGGGTCAAGCTCGAGTACGGCCTGATCCGGAACCACTACGTCGGCCGCACCTTCATCAATCCCACCCAGAACCACCGGGTGGCCAAGGTGAAGATCAAGTTCAATCCGGTGCGGGACGTCATTCAGGGCAAGTCGGTGGTGGTCGTGGACGACAGCCTGGTCCGCGGCAACACCAGCAAGAGCCTGGTGCAGATGATCCGCGCCGCGGGTGCGCGCGAGGTCCACCTCCGGCTGGGCTCCCCGCCGATCACCGGGCCCTGCCTCTACGGCATCGACACGCCCACGCGCGAGGAGCTCATCGCGGCCACCCATTCGGTCGAGGAGATTCGCGAGTTCCTGGGCGTCGACTCGCTGGGCTACCTCTCGCTCGACGGGATGCTCCGCGCCGCCGGCGAGAGCAACGAGTATTGCCACGCCTGCTTCTCGGGCCACTACCCGACGCCGATCCCGGGCGAGCTGGTCCAGCTCCGGCACGCCTCCCCGCTCGTGGCGACTCCGGCATGAGCGGCCCCTACACGCAGCCCCTGGTCTACTTCTTCGGTCAGGGGCGCGCGGACGGCACCGCCGCGATGAAGGACGTGCTCGGCGGCAAGGGTGCCGGCCTCGCCGAGATGACGACCATCGGCATTCCCGTCCCACCCGGCTTCACGATCGCCAGCAGTCTCTGTCTCAGCTACCTCGACAGCCATCAGTTCCCCAAGCGCCTGCAGACCCAGGTCGAGAACGCCCTCCACCGGGTCGAGGCCGCCACGGGCAAGCATTTCGGCGACGGCGACAACCCGCTGCTGGTGAGCGTGCGCTCGGGCGCCGCCGTCTCGATGCCGGGCATGATGGAGACGATCCTCAATCTGGGCCTCAACGACGTGACGGTGGAGGGACTCACCCGGCAGAGCAAGAACCCGCAGTTCGCCTGGGACTCGTACCGCCGCTTCGTCCAGATGTACGGCAGCGTGGTGTTCGAGCTGCCCCGGAAGGGATTCGAGCACATCCTCGAGGAGCACCGCCAGCGCTGCAAGGTGGAGCGGGACATCGACCTTCCCGTGGCGGAGATGCAGGCGGTGGTCCAGCGCTTCAAGCAGCACGTCCGCGGCGAGACGGGGCACAACTTCCCCGAAGACCCGATGGACCAGCTCTGGGGCGCCATCGCCGCCGTGTTCGAGAGCTGGAACACCCGCCGGGCCATCGACTACCGGAAGCTGCACGACATTCCCGACAGCATGGGCACGGCGGTCAACGTGGTCGCCATGGTATTCGGCAACCTGGGCGAGGACTCGGGGACGGGCGTGGCGTTCAGCCGCGACCCGTCCACCGGCGAGCGCGCGCTCTACGGCGAGTACCTGCTCAACGCGCAGGGCGAGGACGTCGTCTCCGGCAGCCGGACGCCGCTGCCGATGGCGACGCTCAAGGACCGCCTCCCGGCCTCGTTCCAGGAGCTGGAGCGGGTGGCGCGGACCCTCGAGCGCCATTTCCGCGACGTGCAGGACATGGAGTTCACCATCGAGCGCGGCACGCTCTACATGCTGCAGACGCGCCGGGGCCAGCGCTCGGGGCAAGCGGCGGTCCGCGTTGCCTGCGAGATGGTCGACGAGGAGCTCATCTCCGAGGAAGAGGCCGTCGCCCGCATTCCGCCCCACGATCTCAACCAGCTGCTCCACCCGACCATCGACCCGCACAGCCAGCTCGACCTGCTGACGACCGGCCTGCCTGCCTCACCGGGCGCCGCGTGCGGCACGGTGGTCTTCGACGCCGATCACGCGGAGAAGCTGGGTCGCTCGGGCCAGGCGGTCATCCTGGTCCGGCGCGAGACTTCGCCCGAGGACTTCCACGGGATGGTGATGGCCAAGGCCGTGCTCACGGCCCGCGGCGGCATGACTTCGCATGCGGCGGTCGTCGCGCGCGGCATGGGCAAGCCGTGCGTGGTAGGCGCGCAGGATCTTCAGGTGGACGAGCGGGCGGGTCTCGTGGGCGTGAACGGCCGGAAGCTGGCGCAGGGCGACTGGATCACGGTCGATGGCAGCACCGGCAAGGTCTTCGCGGGCCAGGCGGCGCTCCGGACGCCGGAGCTGAGCGGCGACTTCCTCCGCCTGATGCAGTGGGCCGACCGGATCCGCCAGCTCCGCGTCCGGGTCAACGCGGACACGCCGGCCGACGCCCACCGGGGCCGCGACTTCGGCGCCGAGGGCATCGGCCTCTGCCGCACCGAGCACATGTTCTTCGACGGCGACCGCCTCACCGCGATGCGCGAGATGATCGTCGCGCAGGATACCGCCGGCCGGCAGCGGGCGCTCTCCAAGCTGCTGCCGATGCAGCGCTCGGATTTCGAGGCGATCTTCCGCGCGATGGAGGGGTTCCCGGTCACCATCCGGCTCCTCGACCCCCCGCTCCACGAGTTCCTCCCCAAGGAGCCGGGCGAGATCCACGCGCTGGCGGCCGAGCTCAAGCTGGACGTCGACGCGCTCCAGGCCGTGATCGACCGGCTGCACGAGGTGAACCCGATGCTGGGGCTCCGCGGCTGCCGGCTCGGGATCATCTACCCCGAGATCACCACCATGCAGGTGCGCGCGATCTTCGAGGCGGCGTGTACGGTCGCCGCGCGGAAGGGCCGCGTCATGCCCGAGGTGATGATTCCCCTCACCGCGAGCGTGGTCGAGTTCCGGAAGCAGGCGCTCATCGTCCGCCAGGTGGCCGAGGAAGTCTTCCGCGAGCGACAGATCACCGTGCCGTTCCTGCTCGGCACCATGATCGAGCTCCCGCGCGCCGCGCTCACCGCCGACGAGCTGGCCCGCGAGGCCCAGTTCTTCTCGTTCGGCACCAACGACCTCACCCAGACCACCTGGGGCCTGAGCCGGGACGACGCCGGTCACTTCCTGCCCTACTACCTCGAGCACGGGGTCATCGAGGACGACCCGTTCCAGGTCCTCGACATTCCGGGCGTCGGCAAGCTGATGCAGATGGCCAGCGAGCTGGGCCGGCGCACGCGCCCCGACCTCAAGCTCGGCATCTGCGGCGAGCACGGCGGCGACCCCACCGCCGTCGCCTTCTGCGACCGGCTCGGCATGAACTACGTGAGCTGCTCGCCGTTCCGGATCCCGATCGCCCGGCTGGCCGCGGCCCAGGCCGCGCTCGCGGCGCGGGGTACCATGGACCGCACTCGCGCGACGGTGTAACGGGTACCATCACGCCCGCGCAAAGACCTCGATCATCCGGTGCGCCCCCAGATCCAGGTCGCCCCGCGGACCGGCAAACCGCTCCTCGGTGACCTCGACCTGCTCGACCGATGTCGTGATGAACGTCCGCCAGCCGGGGACGCTCCCGCTCTGGCTCTCGCCCGCCGTCTGGTACGCCACCAGCATGGGCTCGCCGGCCTCGTGGATGCCGATGAGCTGCGGCTCGATGACGCGGTCACGGCCCTGATACCGGATGCGGGTCACTCGATGGCCCAGCACGGCGAGCACCAGCCGCTCGCCGAACGTCAGCTCCTCGAGGGGGTGCGTCGTGCCGGTCGCCTGCCCTGCCTGTTCCATCCAGCCCTCCTGGTGCATGGTTCGGCCCGAAGCTAGAACCGGCGCCGAGACCCGACGGTGACGCCTGACACGCCCGCTTGCCCGCCCGCGGGGCCGACCCTTAATTCCTGCCTGCCGGCCGACCCGGTCATTCTTTCGCCGAGGACGTCATGACCGCACCGCTCGTGGGCATCGTGATGGGCAGCGACTCCGACTGGGAGGTCATGCAGCACGCCGGCCGCCGGCTTCAAGAGCTCGGGGTGCCGCACGAGAGCCGGGTGGTGAGCGCCCACCGGACCCCGGACCTGCTCTTCCGCTACGCCGAGGAGGCGCGCGGCCGGGGTCTCCGCTGCATCATCGCCGGCGCCGGGGGGGCCGCGCACCTGCCGGGCATGCTCGCGGCCAAGACCACCCTGCCCGTACTGGGCGTTCCCGTCACCTCGGCTCACCTGCAGGGACTCGACTCGCTCCTCTCGATCGTGCAGATGCCGGCGGGTATCCCCGTGGCGACCTTCGCGATCGGGCCGGCCGGCGCGCACAACGCCGGCCTCTACGCCGTCGCGATCCTCGCGCTGGCGGACCCCGCGCTCGCGGCTCGGCTCGACGCGTTCCGCGCGGCGCAGACCGAGCGGGTCCTCAAGCTCACGCTGCCGGGGCCGGCATGATCCTGCCCGGCGCCACCGTCGGCATGCTCGGCGGCGGCCAGCTCGGGCGGATGTTCACGCTCCGGGCCCGCTCGATGGGCTACGGCGTCGTCGTCCTCGATCCCGATCCGCTGAGCCCGGCCGGCCTCGTCGCCGACCGCCACCTCCGGGCCGCCTACACCGACGAGGCGGCGCTCGACGAGCTCGCCGCCTCCTGCGCCGCGATCACCACGGAATTCGAGAACGTCCCGGCAGCGGCGCTGGAGCGTCTGGCGCGGACGAGCATCGTGCGGCCACCGGTCGGCGCGGTCGCGATCGCCCAGGACCGGATTGCCGAGAAGCGGTTCCTCCACGAGGCAGGCTTCGCCACGGCCCGCTTCCGCGCGGTCCACTCGGCGGCCGACCTCGAGGGCGCCGTGGGCGCGATCCGCCTGCCGGGCCTGCTCAAGACCAGCCGGCTCGGCTACGACGGCAAGGGACAGGCGACGGTGACCGATCTGCCGACGGGCCGGGCCGCGTTCGAGCGCTTCGGGGGAGTGGCGTGCGTGCTGGAGGAGCGCCTGGCGCTCGAGACCGAGCTGTCCGTGGTGCTCGCGCGCGGCGACGACGGCGCGGTGGCGGCGTTCCCGGTGGGCGAGAATCACCATCGCGACGGGATCCTCGAGACCACGGTCGTGCCGGCGCGGGTGCCGGAGCGGCTGGCCGAAGAGGCGCGGGCCCTCGCGATCGCCGTGGCGGAACGGATGGCCTACGTCGGGGTGCTCGGCGTCGAGCTCTTCGTCGCGAACGGCGGCCGGCTCTTCGTCAACGAGATGGCGCCCCGGCCGCACAACAGCGGGCACTACACCATGGACGCCTGCGCCGTCGACCAGTTCGAGCAGCAGCTCCGCGCGCTATGCGGGCTTCCGTTGGGAGAGCCCCGCCTGCTCACGCCCGTGGCCATGATCAACCTGCTCGGCGACCTCTGGGCCGGCGGCGAGCCGCGCTGGGCGGAAGCGCTCCGTCGGCCCGGCGTCCGCCTGCACCTCTACGGCAAGGCCGAGCCCAGGCCGGGACGCAAGATGGGCCACCTCAACTGTCTCGCGCGCGACCCGGGGCAGGCGCTCGCCCTGGCGCTCGCGGCGCGCGCGGCGCTGCTGCCGGCGCCCGCGCCGGTCACCACCTGAACCCGGAAATCACCATGTCGCTGTCCGTCACCCTGTCGCTCATCGCCCTGCTCGCCCCACCTCGCGCCGCCACCCCCGAACGCGCGGCCGCCGACACCGCCTGCCAGGTGTTGCTCCCGAACGACGTGCCCGTCGAGGGCCGGAAGAGCCCGCTCGACTCGCTCACCTTCACCGTGGCCAAGCAGCCGGTCAAGATCTGCTATGGCCGACCCTCGTCCCGGGGCCGCACGATGCTCGGCGGCGAGGCGGTCCCGTACGGCAAGCTGTGGCGCACCGGTGCCAACGAGCCCACGATCTTCTTCACGCCGGTGGCGCTCACGGTCGCGGGGATCGCCGTGGCGCCCGGCAAGTACTCGCTCTATACCGTGCCGACGGCGGGGGAGTGGGAGATCATCGTCAACCGCTCCACCAGCCAGTGGGGTGAGGAGAGCAACTACACGCCCGAGGTGCAGCGCCAGGAGGTCGGGCGTGCCAAGGTGAAGAGCGAATCCCTGAAAGCCCCGATCGAGACGTTCACCATCCGGAGCCAGGGTGCGGGCAGCGGCGCCACGCTCGTGCTCGAGTGGGAAAGAACTCGCGTCTCGGTCCCGATCAAGCCCGCCTCCTGACGGTGGCTCAGCCGGCCAGGCGCCGGACTCCCTCCACCAGCCGGTCGACTTCGTCGGTGGTCGTGTAGCAGGCGCATCCCGCGCGCACCAGACCGTGCGGCGAGAGACCCAGCCGCTCGACCACCGTCGTCGCGTAGAAATCCCCGTTGGACACGAAGACCGCCTCGGCCGCCAATGCCGTCGCCACCTCGTCGGTCGTGCGATTCCGCACCGTGAAGCCCACCGTCGGTGTCCGCGGCCGGCCCGGCGGCGGTCCGTAGAGCCGCACGCCGGGTAGCTCCGCCAGCCCGGTCCACAGGCGCGTCACCAGCTCCTGCCCTCGCTGGTGCAGCCTGCTGAACGTTCGCGCCAGGCGGTCGCGCCGGGTGCCGCCCCGGGCGAGCGACGCGAGGAAGTCCACGGCGGCGCCCGCGCCCACGATGCCCTCGTGGTTGAGGGTCCCGGTCTCCATCCGCTCCGGCGCGGTGTCGGGCGCCGGCGCGAGCTTCGGCGCGTCGAGCGCCTCGAGCCGCTCCCGCCGCCCATAGAGAATGCCGACGTGCGGCCCGTAGAACTTGTAGGCCGAGCAGGCCAGGAAATCACAGCCCAGCGCGCGGACGTCCACGAGCGAATGCGGCGCGTAGTGCACGGCGTCGACGAAGCTGAGCGCGCCCGCGGCGCGCGCCAGTGCGCAGGCGCGCGTGACGTCGCTGACGGTGCCGAGCGCGTTGGAGGCGGCACCGATGGCGAGGAGGCGAGTCCGGGACGAGAGGCTCCGCTCGAGGGCCTCCCAATCGAGCTCACCGGTAGCGGGCACCAGCGGCACGCTACGGAGCGCAATCCCGCGCTCGCGGGCCAGCGCCTGCCACGGGGCCACGTTGGCGTGGTGGTCCAGCTCGGTGATGACGATCTCGTCCCCCGGCCCCCAGCCGCGGCCCAGCGCCCGGCCGAGGTGAAAGGTGAGGGTGGTCATATTGGCCCCGAACACCACCTCGGCGGGGGTGGCGCCGAGAAAGTCCGCCAGCGCCTCGCGGGCGCCCAGCAGCAGCCCGTCGGTCTCCTGGCTGGTGGGATAGTGCCAGTGGGTGTTGGCGTTGTGGTGCAGGAGGTAGTCGACCACCGCGTCGGCGACGGACTGAGGCACCTGCGTGCCGCCGGGCCCGTCGAAGTACGCCACAGGCTGGTCGGCGTGGCGCCGCGCCAACGCGGGGAAGTGCGAGCGGATCTCGTCGGGCGTATCGATGTCGGCGGCGTGCGCGTGGTCGATGGTCGTGGCCATGGGATTCGTCCCGATCTTGCGATATTACGTGAGTTAGAAGATCGTAGGATTCACTAAGACAATAACTTACATCATAACATTGAACAGACCTTCACCCTAATGAAGTGTCCCGAACGCTCGCGCTGGCCGTTGAGGCCACCGGTCGTTACGTTGCGGGCGCTCCCCAAGAATTCGGCGATCGCCCTGGTCCCCGCCGAGTTTCCCAAGATTGCCCGGTCGAGCTTACCGCGCGAGTCCCGACTTCGAGGATTAGGTCGCATGCGACAGTGGTGTCGTCTCCGGTTCGGACCCGCCGTCATCGCCATGCTCGCGGCCCTGGCAGGCGTCCGTGGCAATGGCGGGATGGAGCCCATCACCCCGGCGGCGGCGCTCCGAGCCTCTGGCGACGGTCGGTCGCTCGACCTCCGGAACGGCCTGCCTCGCCAGATGATCGTGAACGCCGGCGGCCAGATGCTCCGGGTCATCGAGCCATGAGCCCAAGGAGCACAGGCGTAGTTGCGCCCGCAGCGCGGACCGGAATCGCAATAGCGGTGATTGCGGCAGGCATAGCGCTCGCGGCCGCGTGCCGACCACCACGCCCCGAGGCCGGCTCGGCGGTCGACTCGTGTGTCGAAGGGGGGCCGCCGCTCACGCCCGGCTCCGCGGCGCGGGCTCTCGCGGGCAGCTACCGCCTGAGCCTGACGGCGGAATCCGGGCCGCGTGCCGGCACTTCAGTGGAAGGCCGACTAGTGTTGCGGACGCTCCCGAACTCCGCCGCGCCGGTGGCCGTGCTCGGTATTCCCGACAGCTCGGTGACGCACCCCCTCACCGGCACTCTCGAGCTCGATCCCCACGAACTGGGCGCTGTGGCCACCGGTGATTTGCGGTCGGCAGACCCTGCGGCCCCCGGGGTGCTGGTCATCGAGCGCCGACCCAGGCGACCCGATGCGGCGGTGGAGGTCACGCTCAGACTGGGAGCCGATGCCAACCGCGAGGGGGAGGTGCGCTTCGACGGCGGCTATTTCGCGCTCACTGTGCGACGGCTCGGCCCCAAGGGATTCGCGGGCACGTGGGCCAGCGGCGGGGCCATCGCTCCCGGCGGGAGCCAGGGCGCCGGCGGGTCCTTCTGCGCCAGACGGACGACTACCTGAAGACGAACGACGGGACCGCTCGTGGGAGCGATCCCGTCGTGGGAAGGG
>DASSYY010000415.1:0-2845 GCA_035703025.1 Gemmatimonadales bacterium
GCGCATACCCGAATCGGCTCGGCGGCAGGTCCGCGATGCGTGCGACGGCAGGAAACCCGAAACGCCGAAGCCGGGTGACCCGGCGTTCGCACGTGTGTCGCTCGAGCTGATCGCGAGTAACGGCCTGGCCCTCGAAGCGGCGGCCAAGCGGGCGGCAGAGTTGGGCCTCGTTCCGGTGGTGGAGAACACGCCGCTCGCCGGGGAGGCGGTGGCGGCCGGAACGAGTGTAGCCGCTACACTTCTGCAAGATTATGCGGCCGGGAACATCCCGCAACGTCGCTGCCGCATCTGGGGCGGCGAGACCACGGTGACACTCGGAGAAAGCCCACCGGGCCTCGGGGGGCGCTGCCAGGAGCTCGCGCTCTCCGCAGCTCGCACCCTGGCGGGAGCTCCGCGTGCGGTGTCGCTGCTGGCGGCGGGAACGGACGGCCGCGACGGTCCCACCGACGCGGCCGGCGCCATCGTGGACGGAACTACCTGGAGTGCGATCGGTGCCGCAGGACGGGATCCGTCCCGCGATCTCGCGACCCACGATGCGTACCGGGCGCTGGACGCCGCGGGCGTCCTGCTTCGTCCGGGGCTGACCGGGACCAACGTGATGGACGTGGTCATCGGGATCTGTATCGATGGATAGCCGCAGATCGACGCGGAACAGCCGCAGATTGCTCCGAGTCCTCGGCTGTCGCTGCGGCTACAACCGGATCATGTGATACCGGTCAGGGCCCTGCCACCTTCGGCCGGAAGTCCGGTCCCAGGATCACAGAGACGTCGACCCGCCTGAACGTGTCCGGCTGCACCACGACACGGCCCGCGCCGATGGCCTGACGCACGTCCCGACCCGCGGCCGAATCGCCACGTCGCACGACGACCTGCGTGGACTCGACTGCGGCGTCGGCGTTGCCGTAGAAGACCACGTCCAGCCCCCGGCGCCGCAGCATTCGGGTGGCGGCGCGCGCCACGCCGGCGCGCTTGGTCCCGTTCAGCACCTCCACGGTGACGCGCCCTTCGGGCGAGGGGATAGGATAGGCATGCTCGCGCGGGGGCGGCGGCGGTGGCGGGACGAGCAGTCGCACCGACGCGCCGAGCCCCACGGCCGCGATCGCGATCAGGCCGACCCGGAGGAGTCGGCGACGAGACTGTTCCAGAAGCGCACCGTCGGTTCGAGTAGCGGCCGGCCCGAGGTCACCAGATGCCCCACCCGGGCCGTGGCCACCTCGCGGACGACCTGCGTGGTCTCCGAAGGGAGCCGGTGCGCCAGGTCCGCCCGCCACTTCCGGGCATGTTTCCGCCCCGGCTCCAGGAAATCGGCGCAATAGAGGATCCGCCCCACCATGTCCCACTCGGCGAGCCCGATCGAGTGGTAGCGCACCGCGTCGAGCACGCCGCGATCGGATTCTCCCTCCGCCTTGGCGCGCGCGGCGCTGGCCGGACCGTGCCGGAGGTCCCCGGGTCCCGGAGCATCGGGCGCCCACCGTTTCAGCTCTTCCGCCGGCGCATCGCGCAGGGCGTCGTGCAGCCAGACGGCCTGGAGCCACCGGCGGCGCTCGGTCTCGGAGATGCCCATCTCGCTTGCCCAGCGCCCCGCGAGCTCCGCCACCCGCTCGATGTGCTGGCGGCGCGCGGGTGTTACGATCGCCCATCCGGGCAGCATCAGATGACGCCCTCGCCCAGCACGATGTTGTCGATGAGCCGGGTGCGACCGATCCGTGCGGCGATCGCGACGACCGTATCCTCTCTCACCTCGGTCATCGGGGCCAACGACTCGGGCTCCGCCAGGGCGATGTATTCCACCTGCACCTCGGGTGAGTCGGCCAGGAAACGGCGCATGCGCGTTTCGAGCTGCGCCGCACTTCGCTCTCCACCCCGCCATGCCAAGTGTGCCTGCCGGAGCGCGCCACTCAGCGCGGCGGCTTGCCGTCGCTGCTCGGGGTCCAGGTACGCGTTGCGACTGCTGAGCGCGAGCCCGTCGGCCTCCCGAACCGTCGGCACCACCACCAGCTCGATCGGCCAGTCCAGCTCCCGCACCATCTGCCGGATGAGTACCGATTGCTGCACGTCCTTCCGGCCGAAGCACGCGACGTCCGGGTCCGCGAGGTGGAAGAGCTTGGCCACGACCGTGAGCACGCCGGCGAAATGGCCGGGCCGGGCGGCACCCTCCCACCGCTCCGCGGCCGGCCCGGGCACGATGCGGATCTCGGGCGAGGTCGGATACATCACGGTCTCGCTTGGAACGAAGAGGGCGTCCACACCGCGCTCCGCTGCCAGGCGACGGTCGCGCGGCAGGTCACGCGGATAGCGGGCGAAGTCCTCGGCCGGTCCGAACTGGAGCGGGTTGACGAAGATGGTCATGACCACGACGTCGGCCCTGCGGCGCGCCTCGTCCACGAGCGTCAGGTGGCCTTCGTGCAGGTATCCCATCGTGGGCACCAGTGCGATGCGATGCCCCTCGCGCCGACGGGATCGCACCCAGCCTCGGAGGTCGGCGGCCGTGGCGAGTTCCACCATCCGCGAGGCGGGGTCGGCCGGCGCCCTCATTCGAAGCTGTGCTCCTTCGCGGGATAGCGGCCGGCGCGAACCTCGTCGGCATAGCTGCGGACCGCCTCCCTGACCGCGCCGCCGAGGTCGGCAAAGCGGCGAAGAAACTTGGGAGAAAACCCTTCGTTGAGGCCGAGCATGTCGTGCAGCACCAGTACCTGGCCATCACAGTGGGGGCCGGCGCCGATTCCGATGGTGGGAATCTCGAGCTCGGCGGTGATGCGAGCTGCGAGATCCGACGGAATCCCTTCGAGCACGAGCGCAAATGCACCGGCCTCCGCCACTGCGCGGGCATCCTCGAGCACGCGCT
>DASSYY010000104.1:0-9569 GCA_035703025.1 Gemmatimonadales bacterium
GAAGCGGCACGAAGCCCTACCGCCACCCCCACAAGCAAGGAGGGGGTGGGGGGCTTCGTGCCCCTTCGTGCCCTTCGTGCCTTCGTGGTGAATAAGCAGCACCGCCACTCGAACGCTCACCGAATCTCCTCCAGAAACCGCCCGAACTCCACCTGCGCTCGCTCGACGAGCAGCTCCTTCTTGCGATCCTTCTTCACCTTCCCGGGCAGCGGCTCCAGCAGCCCGAAGTTGGCGTTCATCGGCTGGAAGTGCTTCGGGTCCGCCTCGCGGAGGTAGCGGTAGAGGCCGCCGAGCATGGTGGTGGGCGGCGGTACGACGGCCGTCCGGCCCTCGAGCCGGCGCGCCAGATTGATGCCCGCGAGCAGGCCGGTGCCGAGCGACTCGGTATAGCCCTCGACGCCGGTGAGCTGGCCGGCGAAGAACAGCCGGTCGTCGTCCCGCGCGGTGAGGGCCGGTCCCAGGCTCGCCGGGCTGTTGAGGTAGGAGTTCCGGTGGATGCTGCCGAACCGCAGGTACTCCGCCTGCTCCAGCCCGGGGATCAGCCGGAAGACCCGCTGCTGCTCGGGGATGCGGAGCCGGGTCTGGAAGCCGACCAGGTTCCACATCTGTCCGGCGCGGTCCTCCCGGCGGAGCTGCACCACGGCGTGGGGCTCGCGGCCGGTGCGCGGATCCGGCAGGCCGACCGGCTTCATCGGCCCGAAGCGGAGCGTCTCGCGGCCCCGGCGCGCCATCTCCTCGACCGGCAGGCAGCCCTCGAAGTACGGCACCTGGTCGAACTCGTGCCCCTGGTGCTGGTCGGCCTCGAGCAGCGCGTCGAGGAACCGCTCGTAGGCGGCGGCGTCCATCGGCGCGTTGAGGTAGTCGTCGCCCTCGCCCTTGCCGTAGCGCGAGAGCGCGTAGAGCCGCTCGTGGTCGAGCGAATCGGACGAGACCACCGGCGCGATGGCGTCGTAGAACGCGAGCGCCGCCGAGCCCAGCCGGGCCACGATGGCCTCGGTGAGCCGGGCCGAGGTGAGCGGGCCCGTGGCCACCACGCCGGGCGACGGGAGGCCCGCCGATTCCTCGTGCACCACGGTGATGTTGGGATGGGCGGTGACCCGATCGTGCACTGCCTGGGAGAAGATCTCCCGGTCCACCGCGAGGGCGGAGCCGCCCGGGACGCGCGCCAGGTCGGCACACGGCAGCAGCAGGCTCCCGAGCGCGCGCAGCTCGGCCTTGAGCAGGCCGTGGGCGTTGGTGAGGTCGACCGATTTGAAGGAGTTACTGCAGACGAGCTCGGCCAGCCGGCCGGTGTGATGGGCCGGCGTCTTCACCGCCGGCCGCATTTCGTACAGCGTCACGCGGACACCGCGCTCCGCGAGCGCCCAGGCCGCCTCCGAGCCGGCGAGACCGCCGCCGACGACGGTGGCGGTCACGCCAGCGCCACCTCCTCGGGCTCGGCGAGCACCACCTTGTTGCCGCACTTGAGGCAGGTGCGGGTCTCGCCCTCGGCCTTGCTCACCTTCTTCTCCATGCCGACCCAGCCGCACTCGGCGCAGGTGTCGGCCACGGGCCGGTTCCAGGTGGAGAAGTCGCAGGCCGGGTACCGGACGCAGCCCCAGAACGACTTGCCGCGCTTGGTGCGGCGCTCGGCCAGCTCACCCTCGAGGCACTTGGGGCACTTGAGGCCGAGCGAGATCGCCCGCGTGCCCTTGCAGGCGGGGTACGTGGTGCACGCCAGGAACTCGCCGAACCGCCCGGTCTTGATGACCATGGGCGAGCCGCAGAGGTGGCACTTCTCGTCGGTCGGCCGGTCGGGCGCCCGGCCCTTCCGGAGCGACTTCACGTAGTCGCAGGTGTCCTTGTACTTGACGCACGCGAGGTAGGGCCCGAACCGTCCGGTCTTGAGCTCGATGGCGCTGCCGCACTTGGGACAGCGCTCCTTGGCCAGGTCCTCGGGCTTGAGGCCGTGCGCGTCGGCCACGAGGGCATTCAGGTCCACCGACTCCAGCGCCTTGCTGAAGGGGGTGTAGAAGTCCTTGAGCACGCCCTGCCAGAGCAGCTCCCCCTCCTCGATCCGGTCGAGCTCGGTCTCCATCTCGGAGGTGAACTCGACGTTGAAGATCTCGGGGAACTTGGCCACCATGATCTTCTCGACCAGCTCGCCGAGCTCGGTCGGGAAGAACCGCCGCTGCTCGACCTTCACGTACTCCCGGGCGCTCAGGGTCGAGATGATGGCGCTGTAGGTGGACGGCCGGCCGATGCCGAGCCGCTCGAGCTCCTTCACCAGGCTGGCCTCGGAGAACCGGGGCGGCGGCTCGGTGAAGTGCTGCGACGGCGTGATCTCCCGGACCTCGACCCGGTCGCCCTGGGCGAGCGGCGGGATCGGCGGGAGATCGTCCATCGTCTTCCCCTCCTCCTTCTCGCGCCCTTCCATATAGAGCACGTGGTACCCGTCGAAGACGAGCACGGAGCCCGTGGCCCGGAAGAGGTACCGGCCGAGGTCGAAGTCCACGATCGTCATGTCGTAGACCGCGGGCGTCATCTGCGACGCGACGAACCGCTGCCAGATGAGCTGGTAGAGCCGGAACTGGTCGGGCTCGAGGTACGGCTGGACCTGCTCGGGGCGGCGGCGGACGTCGGTGGGGCGGATGGCCTCGTGGGCGTCCTGGACCCGGGCGTTCTTCTTGGTGCTGTAGGTGTTGGGCGCGGCCGGGAGATAGGGCTTGGCGTAGCTCGAGCCGATGAAGTCCCGGACCGACGCGATGGCCGCGTCGGACACGCGCACCGAGTCGGTCCGCATGTAGGTGATGAGGCCGACCGGGCCGTCCTCGCCCACGTCGCGGCCCTCGTACAGGTCCTGGGCCGCCCGCATGGTGCGCCGCGAGCTGAAGCCGAGCTTCTTGGCGGCCTCCTGCTGCAGCGTGCTGGTGGTGAACGGCGCGCCGGGGTTCTTGCGGCGGTTCCGCTTCTCGACCTTGGAGACCACGAACGGCGTCTGCCGCACCGCGTCCACTACGGCCTGCGCGTCCTCCGCCGAGTGGAGCTGCGGCTTGTGGCCGTCCACCTTGGCCAGCGCGGCCTCGAAGGTCTGGCCGTCCTTGGCGAGCAGGGCCTCGATGCTCCAGTACTCCTGGGGCGTGAAGGCGCGGATCTCGCGCTCGCGCTCGACGATGAGCCGGAGGGCGACGGTCTGCACCCGCCCGGCGGAGAGGCCCGTCTTGATGCTGCGCCACAGGATCGGGCTGGCCTTGTAGCCGACCAGCCGGTCGAGGATGCGGCGGGCCTGCTGCGCGTTCACCTTGCGGTCGTCGATCACGCCGGGGTGGTCCATCGCCTCGTGGATCGCGTCCTTGGTGATCTCGTGGAAGAGCACCCGGTGGGTGGGCGCCTTCGAGTCGAGCTGGTCGGCCACATGCCAGGCGATGGCCTCCCCTTCGCGGTCCGGGTCGGTGGCCAGGTAGATGGTGGACGCCGTCTTGGCCGCCTTCTTGAGCTCGGCCAGGGTCTTGGTCTTGCCCTTGATGGTGACGTACTTGGGCTCGAAGTCGCGCTCGACGTCCACGCCGAGCTCGCGGGTGGGCAGGTCCCGGAGGTGGCCGACGGTGGCCTTCACGTCGTAGCCGGCGCCGAGGTACTTGCCGATGGTCTTGGCCTTGGTGGGCGACTCGACGATCACGAGCGCGGTCCCCTCGCCGCGGGCCCGGCCGCGCGGCTTGGCCGCCCGGGCGGTGGGCGACTTGGCCGCCTTGGCGCCGGACTTCGGCGTCGCCGGGGCCGCGGCGCTCTTGCCGGGCTTGGAGGGGGTCTTTACCGAGCGCTTCGATCTGGTCGCCATGGGTTCCACTGTGCCTGCTGGGTTCATCACTGGGTCAATTTCGGTGGCTGCAAGAAATCCGTACGGCCGGAGCCGCGCAAGGCGGCCATTTCTAAGAGATTGTAGCAAAACAACTTAACGCCGCCGTCCTGGCGGGCGCGGAGCCATGCCTCGGGCGATGGCTCCTTCGCTCCGCTCAGGATGACGAGCCTGGAGGCTGCCTGGAACACCGCGGACGGGCCCCACCCCAACGGTCCGTCCGACCGTCCGACCGCCTGCCCGCGCGACCGCCTGCCCGCCTGCCCGCCTGCCCGCCCGTCCGACCGTCCGACCGTCCGACCGTCCGACCGTCCGACCGTCCGACCGTCCGACCGTCCGACCGTCCGACCGTCCGACCGCCTGCCTACCACCCCCCATGCGTCCGCGCCAGCCGGATCACCTCGTTCGCCACGTCCGGCGCCGCCTTCACGTCCGCCGACACCTCATAATCAGCCAGCTTGTAGAACGGTTCCCGGGCGGCCAGGAGGGTCCGGACGCGGTCGATCGGATCGGTGCCGACCAGGAGCGGCCGTTCCTCGCCCTGCGCGCTCCGGCGGGCGGCGGTGGCGGCCGAGCACTTCAGGTAGATAATGAGGCAGGCCTTCCGGGCCTCGCCCATCTGCCCCGGCTGGGCGGCCCAGCCGGCGCCGGGGATGATCACCGCCGGCTCCCGGGCCTGGGCGGTGGCCACCGCGTCGCGCTCCATGGCGCGGAAGCGGGGCTCGCCGACCATCCCGAAGATCTGCGCCACCGGCATCCCCATCTGCCGGACCAGGATCATGTCGATGTCCAGCAGGGGGGCCGGCAGCCCGTCGGCCACGAGCTTGCCGACCGTGCTCTTGCCCACTCCGGGCAGACCCACCAGCAGGACGTGGCGCCGCATCTCAGCCCTCCACGGCTTCCCGGAGCGCCGACCACCGCGCGCCCAGGGATCCGACGTACCCATCGAAGTTCCGGCGCATCTCCGCCAGGGAGTCGCCGCCGAACTTCTCCAGCATCGCGTCGGCCAGCACGATCGCGGTCATCGCCTCGGCGATGACGCCCATCGCCGGGACGGCGGTCACGTCGGAGCGCTCGCTCTGGGCGTTGGCCGGCTTGCCGGTGGCGAGGTCCACGGTGCCCAGCGGGGACATCAGGGTGGAGATCGGCTTCATGGCGACGCGGAGCACGATCGGCTCGCCGGTCGTGATCCCGCCCTCGAGCCCGCCGGCGTTGTTGGTGGGGCGCCGGAAGCCGGCGCGGAGGTCGCCGCCGACCGGCGATCCGGCCGCGTGCCCGGGGTCGGAGGAGGGGTCGATCGGATCGTGTACCTGGGAGCCAGGCCGGCGGGCCGCCTCGACGCCGAGGCCGATCTCGACCGCCTTGACCGCGGGGATGGACATCAGCATCCCCGCCAGCCGGCCGTCGAGCTTCCGGTCCCAGCTCACGTGGCTTCCGAGCCCGACCACCACGCCCCGCGCGACTACCTCGACCTCGCCCCCGAGGGTGTCCCCGGCCTTCTTGGCCTCGTCGATCCGCCGGATGATCTCGGCCTCGACCGCGGGATCGAGCACGCGGACCTCGGAGCGGTCGGCGGCCTCGTTGAGGGGGACGGGAAGCACGGCGGGCGGGGCGGCGAGCACGCCGCCGAGCGAGACGACGTGGCTGCCGATCTCGACGCCGAACTCGTCGAGCAGCCGCTTGGCGAGCGCGCCGGCCGCCACCCGGGCGGTGGTCTCGCGGGCGCTGGCGCGCTCCAGGATGTCGCGGGCGTCGACCCGGTCGTACTTGAGCACGCCGACCAGGTCGGCGTGGCCGGGCCGGGGACGGGTGACGCGGCGGCGGCGCAGCTCGCCCGGCTCGGCGGCCTCGTGCGCCATCACGTCCTCCCAGTTGCCCCAGTCGCGGTTGGGGATCAGCATCGCCACGGGGCTGCCGAGCGTCTCGCCGGCGCGGACGCCGGAGAGCCACTCGATGTGGTCGCGCTCGATCTTCATGCGCGCGCCCCGGCCGTACCCCTGCATGCGGCGGACCAGCTCGCGATCGACCCACTCCGCGCCGACCGGAAGCCCGGCGGGCAGCCCCTCGACCAGGGTCACGAGCGCCTTGCCGTGGGATTCGCCGGCGGTGGAGAACTTGAGGGTCACACGACGGTCCTTCCTCACCGAGTCGTCTGAGCGCCGCGAAGGCGCCGGGTTTCCGCCACCGTGAAAAGCGAACGAGCCCGGCTTGCGCCGGACTCGTTCCCGTCGGGGTGCTCGGACGGTCCGCGCGAAGCGGCTACTGATCCGAGGCGCCGTCGTCGGTGATCCGGGGTGTGACCAAGATAATGAGGTCACGCCGGTTTTCCGTATCGTTGGTGAAGCTGAACAGCTTCCCGATGATCGGCAGGCTGCCCAGGAGCGGGATGCCCGCGCGGGTCTTGGTGACCTGCGTGACCGTCAGGCCGCCGATGACCGCCGTCTCGCCGTCGTTGACGAGGAGCTGGTTGTCGGCCTTCTGCTTCTGGAAGATGAAGCCGAGGTCCGCCGCGGCGAGCGGCTGGATGGCCGAGCGCTCGGTGTGGAGCTGCATCAGGACCTGGCGGTTGTTGGTCACGTGCGGGGTGACCGTGAGCCGGATACCGGTCTCCTTGAACTGCACGTTGGCGCGGGCCGTGCCGCTCGAGCTCGAGTTGGCGTCGATGACGCGGACCGGGGTTTCCTCACCCACGAGGATGTCGGCCTGGCGGTTGTCCAGGGTCGAGATGACCGGCTCGGCCTGGATGTCGGCGAGCTCCGTCCGCTCGAGCGCGCTCAGGAAGGTGGTGAGCGCGAACCCGCCGATGCTGGTCGAATAGATCAGGTCGAGCGCCGAGTTGGCGACGTCGGAGTTGGCGTTGCCGATGGCCGCCACCGAGTTGCCGCCCAGGTCGATGACGTTGACGGTCTTGTCGAAGGTGTCGCCCGGGCTGTTCGGGTCCGGCCGCTGGACCAGCTTGTTGAAGAACTGGGTCCGGCTGCCGAGGTCGTACTTGATGCCGAGCTGCTCGATGTCGGTCCGGTCGACGAAGATGATCTTCGCCTGGATCGAGAGCTGCGGGGTGCGGATGTCGAGGCCGCGCACGAAGTCGCTGATGCTCTCGATGCGGCTCCGGGTGTCGGTCACGATCAGCGCGTTGGAGCCGGTGTCGGCCACGACCCGGCCGCGGTTCTTGGTCAGGATGCTCTCGACCGTCTTGGCGAGCGAGGCGGCCTGGGCGTAGTTGATCCGGACGATGCTCGTCTCCAGCGGCTCGAGCGAGTCGAGGGCGGCGAGGGCCGAGGGCGCGTCCACCCGGATGATCCCGCCGGCCATCTCCTGGGCCGAGAGGCCCTGGGTGGCGAGGATCGCCTGGAAGGCCTGCGGCCAGGGCTGGTTCTTGATCTCGGCGTTGACTTCACCCTTCACGTCCTTGCCGAGGATGATGGTGCGGCCGCTGAAGGCGGCGAAGCCGGCGACCACGTCGGCGATGCTGGCGCGGTCCCAGGTGACGGTGATCCGCGGCTCGTCGGCGCGGGTCAGCATGGAGGCGCTCCGCATGCTGAGCTCGCCCTTCCGGGCGCGGAGCGGCGCGGCGGCGGGCGCCTCGACCGGCGCCGGCTGGTCGGTCACGGCGACGTCGGCGGCCACGGCGGCCACGGCGTCCTTGGACGACCAGGCCTGGAAGCCCTCCGCCGAGCCGAAGCTCACGCGAATGGCGCCCGAGGAGCGGTCGACCGTGTAGGTCTGCGGGCCGTCGAGATCGACGACGACGCGGACGATGTCGGGCCGGAACTGCGAGTAGCGGAGGTTCACTACCCCGCCCCGCTTGACGCCATCGTACAGGCTGGCGGTGGTGCCGCCGAGCTTGGCGCCGACCACGTCGAGCACCAGCCGGTCGGGCGAGGAGAGCAGGAAGTCGCGGACATCGACCGCGCCCCGCACGTTGATGACGATCTCGGTCTTGCCGGCGGAAGGCGCCAGGCTCACGGCGGTCACCTCTCCGCTGCCGGGCCCTTCGGCCCGCATCGGAGTCGCGATCCCGAAGGCCGCGGCGGCAACCAGCATCCAGCGATACATACCCGTCATGGCGTCTCGACCTCCTGCTTCCGCAGCGAGAGAGTTTCCTGGCGCTCGAACCCGAAGTCCTGAATCATGAACACCGCATCGCGGGCGCGGATCTGGGTGAGACGCGACCGGCCCAGCTGATCACCAACGCGCATCTTGTGGCGCTTGCCGTTGGTGCCCTTCTCCCTCAGGACGACGATGTTGTTGCTCGG
Organism: Gemmatimonadales bacterium; assembly: GCA_035703025.1. GTDB lineage: Bacteria > Gemmatimonadota > Gemmatimonadetes > Gemmatimonadales > GWC2-71-9 > CAVVWJ01. The sequence continues at coordinate 8,095 of DASSYY010000104.1, forward strand.
CGTCCGGAGGTCCAGATACACGCCCACGAGGTCGAGGTCGCCGATCTCGGGGCCAGTCGAGTTCAGGTTGATGAGCGAGTTGAACGGATCGCGGGTGCCGCCGGCGTAGGCGAAGGTCTCGCGCAGCACGTCGATCTCCCGCGCCCGCTGCACCGAGTCGGCCAGGGCCGCTTCGGCGTCCTGGTCGAGGGAGTCGGTCGCCGGCTTCGCGGCCGCGGCCGCAGCGGCCGTCACCTTCGCAACCGCCGGGTGGCTCGCGACCGACTGCGAGTCCGGCGCGGCCGCCCCCGCCGTAGCGGCGAGCGAGGCCTGGGCGGTGGAATCGGTCCCGGTGCTGTCGGCCCTGGCGGCAGTGTCCGCGGCCGCGGCGGCCAGCTGGGCGGCCCGCGCCTTCTTGATGCTGTCGGTGCGCGCGCGCACCTTGGCGAGCTGCGCCTGGGCGGCCTGGGCCTCCTGGGCCTCCTTGGCCTCGACGGCCTCACCCCCGCAGGCCGCCACCGACGTCAGGGCGAGCAGCGCGACCCCGAACCACGCGTTACGTGCCACTGGCCTCTCCTTCCGCACTGGCGGTCTTGACGTACGTCCGGATCTGGAACTTGGCCTCGAGCAGCGAGCCGCTCGTGTCGTTCATCGCCTTGGCCGCGTTCGCGTTGGCCGGCGTGACGCTGAGATCGTACGGCACGATGATCCGCTGGAGGCTGGCGACATCGGCCAGGAACCCGCCGATCTCGTCGTAGTGCCCGATGACGGACATGTTGTACTTGTAGGTATCGAACGGCGCCGGGCCGGCCTCCACCGGGAGGGGGACCACCTGCGACAGCGTCACACCGCGGATCTTGCTGCGGCTGGAGATGTCGTCGAGCAGGTTGGGCACCTCGTTCCGCTCCGGCACCAGCCGGCGGAGGAGTGCCAGGCTCCCTCGGTAGGTGTCGAGCCGCTTGCGCAGGTCTTCGACCGTGCCGCGGGCCAGCTCCTTCTTGGCGCTGTCGGTGGCGGCGTCCAGCCGGGCGATGGTGTCGCGCACGGCCACGACCCGCTCCTCGCGCGCCTGCAGGCCCTGCACGCCGATGCTGTCCACCACGCTGCCGGTGTAGGCGATGTAGCCGACGATCCCGGCCAGCACGACCATGAGGATCGGCGTCGACTTCTGCGAGTTGAAAGAGGCCATGGCGCGCTTACCTCACCGACTGGCTGAGGGGGACGGTCCGGATGCATGCCGAGTCCGCCTGGCGGAACGTGGCCCGGATGGTGAACGCCGTCACCGGCCGCTCCTTCTCGACCACCGTCTGCGCCGAGACCGGCGTCACGTCGGTGATCCAGGGCGAGGCCTCGAGCTGACGGAGGAAGCGGGTGTACGCCTGGATGTCGACCGTGCGGCCGTTCACTTCGAACTGCACGGGCGGCGGCGGCGCGTTCTGGAGCTTGGCGCTGTCGGCGGCCGTGGGCTTCTTGGCGGCCGGCCGCGCGGCGGCGGC
>DASSYY010000179.1:0-10627 GCA_035703025.1 Gemmatimonadales bacterium
ACCTCGCGATCACGAAGGCGCTGGCCGTGGTGCCAGCCGACCGCTACGCGAGCGCGGCGCAGTTTGCCCAGGCGCTCGACCAGGCCGCCGCCACGACGAGCGGCGCGACCGCCGTGGTGACCCCGGCCGCTCCGGCGGCCCCCGCGGTCCGACCGGCCGCACAGCCATCGGGCCGCCGGCGCCTCGGCCTGGCCCTCGCGGGCATGGCTGTGGTGGCCGCGGTGCTGGCGGGCTGGTGGAAGCTCCGCGCCACGCCCGCCGGGCCGGCCGCGCACAATCATCTGGCGGTGCTGCCGTTCGCGGTGCACGGCGGCAAGAGCCTCGACTTCCTGGCGCAGGGGATGGTCGACCTCCTGAGCCGGAACCTCGACGGCACCGGCGATATCCGCAGCGTCAACGGCGCCACCGTGCTGGCGGCGGCGCATGCGGACGGGAAGGGCGTGGCGGATCTCGAGGAGGGCCGGCGCCTCGCTCGGCGGCTCGGCGCCGGCCTCTACGTGCTCGGCAGCGTGAGCGCCATCGGCAACCAGGTGCGCATTGAAGCGAGCCTCTATGACGGTGCGCCGGTCCAGCCGGCCGTGCTGTCCCAGGCGACCGTCAGCGGCGACACTACCCAGCTCTTCGAGCTGGTCGACCGCCTGGCCGGCGATCTGATGGTGGGGCAGCGGCACGGCGTCGGCTCCCGGTTGCTGCAGACGGCCGCGACCACCACCCGGTCGCTCCCTGCCCTCAAGGCCTATCTCGACGCCGAGCAGCACCTGCGGCGCGGCGCGTTCGATTCCTCGCTCGCCGGGTTCCAGGATGCCGTCCAGCTCGACAGCACCTTCGCGCTCGCCTACTACCGGCTGGCTGTGGCGGCGGCCTGGTCCCGCCGGACGCCGCTGATCCGCCCCAACACCGACCGCGCCGTGCAGCTCGCCGATCGCCTGAGCGCGCGCGACCAGCGGCTCCTCGCCTCGTTCGCGGCTCTCGCCGCCGGGAAGCCGGACGAGGCGGAGCAGGGCTACCGCGCCGTGCTGCAGGACTATCCCGACGACCTCGAGGCCCAGTGGCAGCTCGCCACGACGCTGAACGTCTACAATCCGCTCCGCGGCCGGCCGATCGCGGAGTCGGGGCCGGTGTTCGACGGCATCGTGAAGCTCGACCCCGAGTTCCTCTGCCCCATATGACCCATGATGCACCTCGCCGTGAGCGAGGATGACATCGCGAAGGCCGAGTCGCTGGTCGCCAGAGTGGGGAAGGACTACGCGGACAGCGCCATGTTCGCGGTCGCCAAGGGCGACAGCGCAATGGTCGCGCGGCTCCTGGCCGAAGCGAGGGACAGCACCGGCCCGGGCCTCGTCTTCAATGCGGTGTGGCAGATCGGCGAATGGCTGGAGCAGCCGGCGATCGCCGAGCCCTTCGCCCGAGCCGGGGTAGTGCGGGCGAACGCCGCGCCCGGCGATCGATCGACTCGGGCCAACATGTGGCTCGCCGAGAACCTCATTGCCCAGGGACGGTGGACCGCTGCGGACAGCGCCATGGTCCGGGCCCAGGCTTCGGGCGATGGCTGGCCCCGGCTCGCCCGGGGGATCACCGCCGCGCTGCCGTTCCTCGCCGTGCCCCGACCGGAGCTGGAAGCCATCCGTGCCGACATCGCCGCCTGGGATCCGGCCCGCGATGCGACCGCCGCGACCTCCGCCCGCACTTCGAGCGAGCTTCTGCCCTCGATCCGGCTCTATGCGCTGGGCCTCCTGGCCTCGCGGTTGGGAGAGCCCGAGGCCGCCGCGCGTGCGGCCGCCCAGCTCGAGACCTTGCCGGCCAGCGACCCGCTCGCCGGGCCGGCCCGGTCACTCGCGGCTACGGTGCGAGCCGACATGGCCGTCACCGGACGCCGGCCGGCCGAGGCCGTCACCGCCCTCGCCGGTGTGCGCGGTAACGTCCCGCTGGATCTGAGCGGCCGCTCGCCGTTCAGCGAGGACTTCGCGCGCTTTCTCCGGGGCGAGGCGCTGCTCGCGCTCGGCAACGATGACGAGGCCATGCGCTGGTTCGAGAACGGGTTCAGCGGCACCCAGGATGCCTCGACCTTCCGCGGCCAGGTGCTGCTTCGCCTCGGGGACATCTACGAGCGCAAGGGCGAGCGGCAGAAGGCCATCGATGCCTATGCCCGGTTCGTCCGCATCTGGGCGGGATGTGATACCCGTCTCCGCCCCTCGCTGGAAGACGCGCGCGCACGCCTGGCCCGGCTCACCTCGGAGCCGAGGACCTAGCCGCTCCATCAAGGGAAGTCAGTGCGACAATTTGTAGCCTTGCCCATTCAGGCCGTCGGCACCGCCGCCCAGCGCGCCAGCGCGAGCTGATACGCGCCGTAGGCCGCGAGGCCCAGCGCCACGCCGCCGAGCAGGACCGGCGCATAGGGCTGCCGCGCCAGCTCCTGGAGGGCTTCCTTCAGGCCGCCGGCCTCCGACGGATCGTGCTGCAGTGCGGCGCGCCCCAGAAACAGGCCCATCATCCCGAACACGATCCCCCGGGCGATCAACCCGATCTGCGCCGCGCGCTCGAGGGCGCGCTGCATCTGCAGGTCGGTGCCCTGCGTGGCCTCCACGCCCCGCCCCCGGACGCCCTTGACGATCTGCGCCACGCCGTACGCCACGACACCCAGGGCGAGGATGCCCACCAGCCACTGACCGAACGGCACAGCCATGAGCTGGGCGGTCCTCTGGTCGGTCTGGCCGTCGCCTCCGCCACCACTTTGGCCTAGCGCGAGCCGCGCTGCCTGCCAGGCGAGTCCGCCATGGACCAGCGCGCTCAGGGAGTAGCCCACGCGGACCGCCGCGCGCTTCCAATCGCGCCGGCCGGGATGCTTGGGGTCCACCGCCGCGCAGTAGAGGCGCCAGGCCGCGTACCCCGCGAGACCGACGGCCACCAGCGCCAGTATCCCCCGACCGAACGGTTGCCGGAGCAGCACGTGGAGCGCGCCCGATGTGCCGGTGGTGCGTCCGCCCGCCCCAGCCGCCGCCTGGACCGCCAACACTCCGATGAGGAGATACACCACGCCCTTCGCGGCGTAGCCCGCCCGCGCGAAGCGGTCGACCCAGCGGGCTGGAGGGAGGGGCAGGTCGGTCATCGGCGGAGGCTCCTGGTGTAGGCTCTTGCCAGGATGGCGACTCGGGCCCGGGTTTGCCGTGTCACGGCGCACGTTGGGGGGCGGGGTCGGGCCGGCCGCGGAGCCTCCGCCCGCGACGCGGTTGTCGCTGCCCGGCGCGGTCCTTACGTTGCTGAGGCATCGGGGCCGTCTGCCGCGCTCCGATCCCCTGCCTCCCGCACACATCGCAGAGACACTTGCCATGACCCTCACGCATCCCGTGCTCGCTCTCGCCATCGGCGTGCTGCTCGGCGTCCTCGCCGCCTGGCTGGCCGGCCGGGGCCGAGTCGCCCGGCTGGAGGAGCGGATCGCCGCCGAACGCCGAGCGGCGGGTGAGAAGGTCGCGCTGCTCGAGCGCGCCGAGACCACGCTGCGCGATGCGTTCGCGGCGCTCTCGGCCGATGCGCTCCGGCAGAACAACCAGAGCTTCCTCGCCTTGGCCCAGACCAAACTCGGCGAGTTCCAGCAACGGGCCTCGTCGGATCTCGAGCGGCGGCAGCAGGCGGTGGGCGATCTGGTGCGGCCGATCCAGGAGTCGCTCGCCCGGGTGGACGGCAAGCTCCAGGAGGTCGAGAAGGAGCGCCTGGCATCCTATGCGGGCCTGGTCGAGCAGGTGCGGACGATGGCGCAGACGCAGCAGGCGCTGCAGGCGGAGACCGGCAATCTCGTGAAGGCTCTCCGCGCGCCGCACGTGCGCGGACGCTGGGGCGAGATCCAGCTGCGGCGGGTGGTCGAGATGGCGGGCATGCTCGACTACTGCGACTTCGAGGAGCAGGTCCACGTGGAAGGCGACACCGGCCGGTTCCGCCCCGACCTGGTGGTCCGGCTGCCGGGGGGAAAGACGGTCGTGGTCGACGCCAAGGCGCCGCTCGCCGCGTACCTCGAAGCCGTGGACGGCACCATGGATGACGGGGCCCGCGAGCTCCTCCTCAAGGACCACGCCCGCCAGGTGCGCGACCACATCGTCGCCCTCGGCGGCAAGGCCTACTGGAGCCAGTTCCAGCCGGCGCCCGACTTCGTCGTCATGTTCCTGCCGGGCGAGACCTTCTTCAGCGCCGCCTGCCGGCACGACCCGTCGCTGATCGAGTTCGGCGTGAGCCAGCAGGTGATCCCGGCGAGTCCCACGACCCTGATCGCGCTGCTGCGCGCGATCGCCTACGGCTGGCGGCAGGAGCAGATCGCCCGAAACGCGCAGGAGATCAGCGAGCTCGGCCGTCAGCTCTACGAGCGGCTCGGGACGATGGCGGGACATTTCGACGAGGTGCGGCGCGGACTGGACAAGGCGGTGGAGAGCTACAATCGGGCGGTTGGCTCGCTGGAGAGCCGGGTGCTGGTCTCGGCACGCCGATTCCGCGAGCTGGGCGTAGTCGGGGAAGGGGAGGGGCTCGGCGAGCTCGGGATGGTGGAGATGGCGGCCCGAGGGGTGCAATCGCCGGAGCTGCTGGAGGGTGGCGATGGGGGAGTGGCTCTGGGCGCGGAGTCGCGCGCCACGCAGGCCCGGGCCGCGGCGTCGCCCTGAGTGCAGCGAAGGGGGCATGGCCCCTCCTACCATGCCCCCTTCGCTCTGCTCAGCTTGACTCGCTTCTTGGTGCGCCGCGCGTCAACCGGCGTGCCCCGCGACCCCCCGCTCCGCCAGCAGCCGCTCCGCGAACTCCAGCCCGTCTTCCACCCGTGCCAGGCGCCCTTCCAACTCCTCGATGTACCCTCGCTGGTCCTCCACCACTCGCCGGAGCTCCGCGACCTCGCCGCGCTCGCTGTCCCGCACCGCACCCCGGTAGCGGCGCCGGTGGCGCCCACCCATCATCATGAAGAACATGAGCGTGATGAGCCACCACCACATCATGCCGAACCACATATGTCACCTCGTCGTTGACGATGACCCGGCCGACGACTGCCATGCCTGCTCGATCTCGTCGGCCGCACGCTTGAGGATCTCCGCGACCTGCTTGACCGTCGGATCGTCGGGTCCACGGCGCCACGCGTGGCGGAACGTGGTGCGCGCGAGCCGGGCGAACTCGCCCTGGAGCTCGCCGACCGCGCCGCCGGTGAAATCGCGCACGGTCTCGCGCACGCGATCGACGATCTCGTCGAGGAGGTCGCGATGCTCCTCGAGGTACTTGAGGCCCTCGGGCGTCACCTCGTAGATCTTCTTGCCGTCGGCCTCCACGCCGCGCACGTACCCCTGGTCCTCGAGCATCTGGAGCGTGGGGTAGACGGTGCCGGCGGACGGCGTGTAGCACCCGGCCATCCGCTCCTCCAGCGCCTTGATGACCTCGTAGCCGTGGCGGGGCTTCTCTTTGAGCAGGCGGAGAATGACGAACTTGATCTCGCCCGCTTCGAACATCTGTCGGCGGCCGCGGCCACGCTTGGGACCCCACTCGCCCCAGTCGCGGCCCCAGAAGGGGAACCCCCCGCCGAAGTCGAAACCACTGCGCTGACTGCACATAGGCCCTCCTTACCTTCCTCGATATGTCGTACCGATATAACTGACGATATATCTTAGTAACATGATGGAACGCTGTCAATATTGACCGGCGGCAGGTCGCCCCTCTATACGATTCCCGGCGGGGCGTGCGGAGCGAATCCACTCACGCGGGGGGTCTCGGCGGTGGGGAAGGCGCCCTGGCCGTGACCGTCTTGCACGCCTACACCGGCAGTGCCTCGCCGGCGGCGACTAACTTCCAGTCTGACCATTTCGGGAGATGGGATCCATGCCTCAGAACTGCGCCCACCTTATCCAGGTCCGCAACATCGCCCCGCGCACCCCGGACGGCTGCGAGGAATGCCTCGCCACCGGGATGCGCTGGGTCCATCTCCGGCTGTGCCAGGAGTGCGGCCACGTCGGCTGCTGCGACAACTCGATGGGCAAACACGCCACCAAGCACTTCCATGCCTCCCAGCACCCCATCATTCGCAGCTCCGAGCCGGGCGAGGACTGGAGCTGGTGCTACGTGGACGAGCTCTTCATCGAGCCGGCGGTGCGGCCGCGCGCCTGACGATTCGGGCGGCCGGCCGACCAACCGGCTACCTTGGTGCATACCCGCAGGCCTCCGGCCGGCGCTTCGCCGCCCGGACGCCACCTGCGGCCCCACCTGGGAGCCTCGTTTGCCCAAGCGCAACTACGGTTACGAGAAGCGGCAGAAAGAGTTGCACAAGCAGCAGAAGCGGGAGGACAAGCTCAAGCGGAAGCTCGAGCGCGCGGACGCGCCGGCCGACGAGCCCCTTGGCGAGGAGCCCGCGTCACCACCGCCTGCCGAGTGAGCGGCGTGGGCGCGCACCCGGCGACATTCGCCATTCCTGGTACAGCCGGGTAGCTTCCGTATACCCTCTTCCCGCTCCGGCACGGAGGCGTCTCTCGCTACGACTGGTAGCCCCCATGTCTATCCTTCCGATCCGTCCGACCGCCTCGGCTGACGCCGACATTCCTCAGACGCTGATCGATCGTGTCATTGCCCGGGTGCACGACGCCGGAGAATCCGTGGACCGCCGCGCCAGTGCCACCCGCCCGCGGGCCTCGCGCCGCCGCTCCACCCTTGATCCGCTGGCCGCAGAGCTGACGCGCACGCCGGAGCAGGTTCGGGAGGCGCGCTCCCTTCGCCGGGTGTTCGAAGACCTCGGGACCGCCTACCGCCGGTACCGCAAGGAGACCGGTGCGCCGGTGTCGCCTGCGGTGCGCGACGCCGCGTACCGGTTCCGGAAGGAGCTGAGCGTGGTGTCTCTCGCCTCTGTCGCCGGGCGTCTGGACGAGCTCAAGATCCTCAACTGGTGAGCGGGCTCGGGCTCTGGCTCACGCTCGCGCACCTCGCCACATCTTCCGCCGACACGGCAGTCGTCCGCGACATTCAGGTCGCGCCCGGCGAGATCCTCCGCACCACCACCGTGGGTACCGGCGAGCCTCTCGTCTTCATTCCGGGCATCTTCGGCGCGGCGTATGGCTACCGCATGCTGATCGGCCCGCTGGCCGCGCAGGGCTACCAGACGATCGTGGTCGAGCCGCTCGGCTACGGCTGGTCCTCGCACCCGAAGGATGCCGACTACTCGTTCACGGCCCAGACCACCAGGGTGAGCAGCGCCCTCGACAGTCTCGGTGTGCGCCGCGCGCTCTTCGTGGCGCAGAGCAGCGGCGCGGCCATCGCGTTCCGCCTGGCGGTGCGCCGGCCGGACCTGGTGCGCGGGCTCCTCTCGATCGACGGCGGTCCCGCCGAGAGCGCGGCCACGGCGGGAATGAAGAAGGCGTTCAAGTTCGGCGGCGGCTTGGTCAAGTTCGCGCTCGACGAGTCCAAGCTCCGGCACGACGTCCGCCGCGAGATCGTCCGGAACTCGGGCGACACCACCTGGGTCACCGACGCCGTGATCCGCGCCTACACCGCCGGCCAGACCGCCGACATGGACGGCTCGATCGACGCGTTCCAGCGGATGTCGAAGGCGAAGGAGACCGACAGCCTCACCAACCGGCTGCACGAGTGTGAGATGCCGGTGCGGCTGCTGGTCGGCACCGTGCCGCACCCGGCCGAGGTGACCAAGGACCAGCGGGAGATGCTGAGCGCCCGGCTGCCGAACTTCGAGGCGGACAGTGTGACCGGCTCCGGCCAGTACATCCAGGAGGAACAGCCGCACGCCGTGCTTGACGCGGTGGCCCGGCTGAACGACGCCGCCCCTTGACGGTCCGGGCCTGCACCGAGGACGGCTGGCCCATGATCCCGGTCGGCGAAACGCCCGCCGGGATGCAGTGGGGCTGCAGCAACCCGTGGCATCCTAAGGACCCGGGTGCGTGCCCCGGCTGCGGGAGGACGGGTCGCCCGCGGACAGTGGGGTTCGGGAGCCAGATCGAGGCGCGCTGCCCGAAGTGCGGAACGCGGTGGGCGCCCGTGGTGGCTTGACCCACGTCCCTCGACTCGGGGACTGCTACGACGACTCGAGAATCGAGCTTCCCACCTGCCGCACCTCCACCGCATGCTCACGGCCGTCGTCCACCAGCCGAATCCCGCCATCCGCCGCAAGCACCCCATCGACCGTGACGCTGGCCGCGCCCCGCGCCTCGCCGTCCTCGTTGTGTACCACGATCACATACCGGCTCCGTCCGTGGCGATACTCGATGGTGTACTGGCGCCACGCCGCCGGGGCCCGCGGCTCCACGTAGAGCGTATCGCCCCGCTTTCGTAGTCCGAGGATCCCCTCGAGCCCGACGCGGTACATCCAGCTCGCGGAGCCGGTGTACCAGGTCCATCCGCCCCGGCCGAGCTGGCCGGGGGCGGTGTAGACGTCGGCCGGCACGACATAGGGCTCGACCTTGTAGGTCGCGACCTCCTCTGGGGTCCGCGCGTGGGTGAGCGGGTTGAGCATCTGGAACAGCTCGAAGGCCCGATCGCCGTGGCCCTGCATGGCCGTGGCGAGCACCACCCAGAGTGCAGCGTGCGTGTATTGGGCGCCGTTCTCGCGCACGCCCGGCAGGTAGCCCTTGATGTAGCCCGGATCCTTGGGCGTCTCGTCGAACGGCGGCGTGAGCAGCATGATGAGGCGCGCGTCGTCGCGGACGAGGTGCTCCTCCAGCGAGCGCATCGCCTGTGCCTGGCGCATGGGATCGCCGGCGCCCGAGATCACGCTCCAGGTCTGGGCGATCGAGTCGATCCGGCACTCGTCGCTCCCGATCGAGCCGAGTGGCGTGCCATCGTCGAAGTAGGCGCGGCGGTACCAGGCGCCGTCCCAGCCGTGGGTCTCGACCGCGACCGCATAGGCGTCCGCGCGCCGCCGGAATTCGCCCGCCACCGTCCGGTCGCCCCGGGCCTCGGCGTGCACCGCGAAGGCGCGGAGCGTGGTGACCAGGAACCAGGCCAGCCAGACGCTCTCCCCCCGACCCTCGATGCCCACCCGGTTCATGCCATCGTTCCAGTCGCCGCTCCCGATGAGCGGCAGCCCGTGCGGGCCCGCGGTCGAGGCCCGCCGGAGGGCGCGGAGACAGTGCTCGTATACGCTGCCGTGCTCGTCGGTGACCTCGGGGAGGTCGTAGACCTCGTGCTCGTCCGGCCCGAGCGGGCGCATCGCGAGGAACGGCACGTACTGGTCGAGCACCGACTCATCGCCGGTGGCGCGGATGTAGTGGTCGACGACGTACGGCAGCCAGACCAGATCGTCCGAGAACCGGGTCCGGACGCCCCGCCCGCTCTGCGGGTGCCACCAGTGCTGCACGTCGCCCTCGAGGAACTGGCGGCTCGCCGCGCGGAGGATGTGCGCCCGGGCGAGGGCCGGCTCGGCGTAGACCAGTGCCATCACGTCCTGCAGCTGATCCCGGAAGCCGTACGCACCACTGCTCTGGTACAGGGCCGAGCGCGCCCACATGCGGCAGGCCAGCGCCTGGTAGAGCGCCCACCGGTTGAGCATCGCGTCGAAGGTGGGCTCCGGAGTACGCACCGTCACGACCGAGAGCCGCTTCGTCCATCCCTCGACCGAGCGCTCGAGCGCGGCCTGCGCCCGGGCGACGTCGCGATACTCGGCGAGCAGGCCGCGTGCGGCCGCCTCGTCCTGTCCGGCGCCGAGCAGGAAGGCGATCTCGCGGGACTCACCCGGCTGCAGCTCGACCGCGCACTGGAGCGCGGCGCAGGGGTCCACCCCCGACCCGGTGGCGCCCGACAGTACGGCGCCGGCGCGGAGCGCCGCGGGCGCGGACGGTGTGCCGTTGCGGCCCAGGAACTCGCGCCGGCTGGCGGTGTGCGAGGCCACCGGCTCGGTCATCGCGTGAAACGCGGTCCAGTTCGCGAACTGGGGATCGAAGTTGTTCTGCGCGAAGATCGCCTGCTGGCCGCGATCGAACAGCGTCCGCACCTGGTGCTGGGTATGTTCGCGCATGACGCCGAGGCTCCATTCCACGTACGAGGTGACCGTGAGCCGCCGGGCGTCGGGGCCGGTGTTGGTCACCCGCAGCACGCCGATCTTGAGTGCGTCGTTCTCCGCCATGCCGAGCGTGTAGTCCGTCGCGATGTCCCGCTGCAGGTGCCCGAACGAGGTCGAGCCCGCGCCATGCCGCACCGTGTACGGCGGCGCGACCCGGACCGGCCCCGGCGTGGCACCCCAGAGCTCCCCCGTGTCCTCGTCGCGCAGGTAGACGGCCTCGCTCACCGGATCGCTCGCCGGGTCGTTGTGCCACGGCGTGAGGCGGAAGAAGTAGCTGTTCCCCGCCCAGGTGAACCCGCCGCCGCGCTCGGTGATCACGAAGCCGCCGTCCGGGTTGGCCACGACGTTCGACCACGGCGCCGGCGGCACGTGGTCGCCGCCGACCTGCAGCTCGTAGTCGTCGTCCGGCTGGAGCGCGCCGAAGCCGTTCTCGAAGTCGGTCGGTGACGTGGAGCCGCTCCGGCGCGGGCGCATCCGGCGCTCGCTGCCCGGTGGGTATGCCAGCGGGCTCAGCAGCGTGGGCAGCCGGGCCCCGATCAGCCGGACGGCGCGAATGACCCGCGAGTCGCTGCGGGACGGCGCGCGAATCTCCGGAGGCGCGGGATCGAAGTCTTC
>DASSYY010000274.1:0-4116 GCA_035703025.1 Gemmatimonadales bacterium
CGGCGAGCTCCGCCGGCGTGAGCATGCCGGCGAGCGCGTCGGCCGCGGCCAGGAACATCCCGTCGGTCACCCGGCGAAGGCCGCCCACGAGGACGCCGAGCCCGACGCCCGGGAAGATGTAGGCGTTGTTCGCCTGGCCGACGATGTTCCGCCGTCCGGCCCACTCGACCGGTGCGAACGGGCTCCCGCTCGCGAAGACGGCGCGGCCGCCGGTCACGCGATACGCAGCCTCGGCGGTGCACTCCGCCTGGGACGTGGGATTCGACATCGCGAAGACGATCGGCCGCGGATTGAGCTCCCCCATCGCGGCCAGCACCGGGTCGCTGAAGAGTCCCCCCTGGCCCGAGAGACCGATGAGCGCGGTGGGCCGCACCACGCGCACCGCCTCCTCCAGGCTCTGGACCGGCGCGTGGGGGTGGGCATAGCGCGCCTGCAGGGAGCCGACCCCCGGCCGCCCGGCGACGATCAGGCCGTCGCGATCGAAGAACCAGCACCGCGCGCGCGCGTCGGCCTCGCCGATGCCTTCGCGGCGGAGCGCCGCCACGATCAGGTCGGCGGCGCCGATGGCCACGCCCGCGCCGGCGAAGAGGACCTGTTGGCCGGCCAGCGGAATCCCGGTGAGACGGCCGCCGTTGAGCAGGCCCGCCAGCACCACCGCGGCGGTTCCCTGGATGTCGTCGTTGAACATGCAGGCCCGGTCGCGGTAGCGGGCCAGCAGCTCGAAGGCGTTGGTGGTGCCGAAGTCCTCGAACTGCACCAGCGCCCCGGGGAACACTTCGTCCACGGCCGCCATGAACTCGTCCACCAGCGAGAGATACGCGTCACCCCGGAGGCGGGGCTCGGCCAAGCCGATGTACTGCGGATCGCGCCGGAGCTCCTCGTTATCGGTGCCGACGTCGAGCATGACGGGCAGGCCCCGCTCGGGGTCGAGACCGCCGCAGGCGGTGTACAGCGTCAGCTTGCCGATCGGGATTCCCATGCCGTGTGCGCCGAGATCGCCCAGACCGAGGATCCGCTCGCCGTCGGTGATCACGATGACGGCGACTCGCGGGTCGGGCCAGTTGCGCAGGACGTCGCGGATGCGGCCGCGGTCGCGCGAGGATACGTAGAGCCCGCGCGGACGGCGGAAGTTCAGGCTGAACTGCCGGCAGGCCTCGCCCACCGTAGGCGTGTAGAGGACCGGCAGCAGCTCCGCCAGGTTGTCGATGACCGTCCGATAGAACAGCTGCTCGTTGCGGTCGAGCAACGCCACCAGGAAGAGGTACTTGTCGAGCGGGCTGGCCAGCTGACGCAAATTGGCCAGGATCCGCTGCTCCTGCTCCTCCTGGGTGAAGACTCGGGGCGGGAGCAGGCCGCGGAGACCGAGTACCTCCCGTTCCGCCTCGGTGAAGGCCGTGCCCTTGTTGAGCCTCGGGTCGTGCAGGATGTCCACGCCGCGTGGCGCACGGCGGTCGGGGCCCTCGCGCTTCTTCACGGGCGACGGACCGGGGCGGCCACTATCGGGCCTCTCGTTCGGACACGAGCCGGCAGGTGTCCCGGGCGATGAGCAGCTCCTCGTCGGTGGGAATGACCCAGAGCTGCAGGCGGCCGGTCCCGCTGTCGATCCGCCCCTCCGCTCCGCCGACGGTGGCCGCATTCCGGCCGGCGTCGATCTCGGCGCCCATCCAGCGAAGCCCGGCGCAGATCTGGTCGCGGACGGCGGCGGCGTTCTCGCCGATGCCTCCGGCGAACACCACGGCCTCCGCGCCGTCCAGCGCCGCCAGGTAGGCGCCGATGTACTTGCGCACCCGGTAGCAGAAGAGGTCGATGGCGAGCCGGGCTCGGCGGTCACCGTTCTCGGCGGCCTCCGCCAGCAGCTCGCGCATGTCGGCGGTGAGGCCGGAGACCCCCAGCAGTCCGGACTGGCCGTTGAGGATGCCTTCGACCTGGGGAAGCGACAGGCCCTCCTTGGCCGCGAGATAGTCGAGGATGGCCGGGTCGAGGTCACCCGAGCGCGTGCCCATGACCAGCCCCTCGAGCGGAGTGAAGCCCATCGAGGTGTCCACCGATTCGCCATGCCGGATCGCGCAGGCCGAGCAGCCGTTCCCCAGGTGGAGCGTGACGATGGTGGTGTCCGCCGGAGTCCGTCCCGTGAGCTGGCGCCAGCGGTGGGCGACGTAGCGGTGCGAGGTGCCATGGAAGCCGTATCGCCGCACCCGGTAGCGCCGGTAGTACTGATAGGGCAGCGCGTACAGATAGGCGGCCTCGGGCAGCGAGTGGTGGAACGCGGTATCGAACACGGCCACCTGCGGCAGGGCGGGGCCGAGGGCCGCCCGCACCGCGCGGATGCCGGTCAGATTGTGGGGATTGTGCAGGGGAGCGAGGTCGATCGTGGCTTCGATCGCGGCGAGCACCTCGTCGTCGATCAGGGTCGAGTCGGCGAAGCGCTCGCCGCCGTGCACCACGCGGTGGCCGACGGCGCCGATGTCCGCCAGCGCGCTCACATCGACGCCGGAGGACGCATCGGTGAGCCAGCGGAGCACGTGATTCACCGCGGCGACGTGGTCGCGCAGGGGAGCCGCCTGCCGCGTGAGCGGGCCGGGTCCGGCCTGCAGGGTGAGCACGGCCTCGCCACCGATCCGCTCGATCTGGCCGCGGGCCAGCCGTTCGTCCCGATTGGCCGCGCTCCGCTCCGCGTCGGTGCGAATGAGCTGGAATTTGAGGGTTGACGATCCGACGTTGAGGACGAGGACGTTCACAGGTCCGGCCCGGCGCGCCGGCGGGACACCTCCGCCACTGCCGACCAGTCGAGCTCCCCGTCGCCGTGGGCGACGCCCTCGAGAAAGGCATCGCGCAGCACGCTGGCGAACGGCAGCGGCACCCGGGCGGCCTCGCCCGCGGCCAGGGCCAGCCGGACGTCCTTGAGGCCCAGCACCATCCGGAACCCCGCGGGCTCGTACTTCCGCCCCTCGATCAGGGCGCCGTAGCGCTTGTAGACGGGCGCGTCGAACAGCGAATTGGTGAGCACGTCCAGCAGGCTCTCCGCCGACACGCCGTAGCGGGACGCGAGCACCGTGGCCTCGGCCAGGGCCTCGATCGCCGAGGCGAGCATGAAGTTGCCGGCGATCTTCACCGCCGCCGCCGCCACCGGATCCGGGCCCAGCCGCCAGGTGCGCCGGCCCATCACCTCGAACAGCGGCCAGGCCCGGTCGATCGCGCCGGCCGCTCCAGCGGCGACGATGGCGAGCTGGCCCGCCGCGGCCACGTCGACCCGGCCGAACACCGGGGCGGCGACATAACCCAGCCCACGTGCCGCGTGCGCCGAAGCCAGCTCACGGGTGAGGTCGACCGAGACCGTGGCCATGTTGACGTGGACCAGTCCGCTCGGCGCCTGCTCGAGCAGGGGCCCGGCGAGACCCACCTCGCGGATTGCCGCGTCGTCGGCGAGCAGCGTGATCGCCACGTCGCCCCGGAAGGCGTCCGCGGGCGTCGCCGCGGCTTCGGCGCCTCGGCGGGCGAGCTCCTCCACCGGCGGACGCGAGCGATTCCACACCCGCACCCGGTGTCCGGCCGCGACCAGGTTCGCCGCCACCGCGCGGCCCATGCCGCCGAGACCGAGAAAACCGACGTCCATCGCGTCAGGCCACGGCGCTGGAGCCGCCGGCCGCCGGGAGAGACCAGGTCTGGCCCACCTCGGTGATTACCACCCGATGGCGCTCGCGCCCTGCCGCGGCGAGGAGACGCCGTATCGGCTCGTCCATCGGCTCCCGGCTCAGGCGGAACGTGGAATGGTGGATCGGGAGCAGATACTGTGCGCCGAGCGCCAGGAACATCCGCCAGGCCTCCTCGGGCGAGGCGTGGCTCGTGACCCACGGATCGTACGCCCCGATCGGCAGGATGGCCAGGTCGATGGGGCCGCGCTGGCCGTGGCGCGAGAGCACGTCCGTGAACGCGGTGTCGCCGCCAAAGAGCACCGTGCGACCGCCCTTTCGCAGCAGGTAGCCGCCCCACCCGCGGTGCCGGTCGGTCACCATCCGGGCGCCCCAGTGGCGGGTCTCGATCGACTCCACCTCGAGGTCCTCAATGCGCGCCGTGTCGCCCCAGGCGAGCTCGTCGACCGCGTGAAACCGGCGGACC
>DASSYY010000280.1:0-2282 GCA_035703025.1 Gemmatimonadales bacterium
GTCGGGCATCGGGTCGAACGCGGCCCGGGCGGCGGTGCGGAAGGCGGCCGGGTCGAAGGCGGGCATCACGGCCGTGGGCTGCTCCGCCTCGGGCGGTGTGGTGTCCGCGCCGGTGTCGGCTGCGGCGGCCGGCTGCGGGATGGCCGGGGGCTGTGCGGGCGGGGGTGCGGGTGCGGTCTCGGCGACGCCTGACATGAGGTCACGGAACCGGTCCGCCTCGAAGCCGGGCATCGGGCCCGGATCCTGCGCGGTAGCGATGGCCGCGGTGAAAGCGGCGCTGTCGAAGCTGGCCGTGACAGGCGCGGTCTCGTCCTCGGCGGGCGGTTCCGCAACGGGGAGTTCTGGCGCTGGCGCGTCCTCGCGGCTGGTGTGCGCGTAGTTGTATACGTCCAGGTCCCACGCTGCCGCGACCGCCTGGTCGTTGAGCGTGGCGGTTTCCTCCGGGCGGGCAAGCTGGCCCACCGCGTCGGCGAGCCCGGCCTCTACCGCCTCGTCGGCGAAGTACCAGGTTTCGGCCTGCATCCGCTTGCGCCACTGCAGCCTCGTGCCGCCCGCCCGCTCCGCGTAGACAGCGGCGATGTTGTCGGACTGGCGGTCGAGGAAGTCCGCGTACTCGCGGAGCTCTTCCGGGCTGCCGCAGGACACCCCCTGCGCGTCGTGGATCATCATCTGGCTATGGGGGCTCATCACGATGCGGTCCGCCGCCATCGCGATCACCGAAGCGATCGACGCGGCGAGGGAGTCGACCTGCACCATGACCCGAGCGCGGTGGGAGCGCAGCGCGTTGTGGATGGCCAGTCCGTCGAAGACCTCACCGCCAGGCGAGTTGATGTACAGGTTGATCTCCGCCGTGTCGACGGCCTTGAGCTCTTCTACGAACGCGGCGGCGGTGATACCCCACGAGCCGATGTCGCCGTAGATGTGGACCGAGGCGACCGGCTCGCCTGTGGCGTCGGCGCTGTTGGTGATCCGGTACCAGGTCTCTTCACCGCCCGGGGCTGGCAGCGCGGGACGAATAGCGCGGCCGCGGGCGGCGATCTGCTCCGGTGTGGCAGTGTTCCAGCAGCGGCCCGTGTGGCCCATCGAAGCCTCCGTCGTCGTGGTGTCCCAGACCGCGGTCACCGTGCCCCGGCAGCGGATGCCGCCCTCGCACGACTGGTAGCCGCCCGACCCGTACATGGCCTGCGCGGCGGCGAGGTCTTCGAACTCGTGGCCGTCGATCTCGTGGCACGGCGTGCAGACACGGTCGTCGTTCTGTTCACTCGCGAAATACCGGGCCTTCGGCGCAGCCTGCAGCGTCGCCACCCGGCCCGTGTTCTGCGCCCGGTGCAGCGCGCCGCCGAGCTGATCGCGGCGGAACCAGTTCTTCAGCCCGCGGAGGAACCCGCCCACCTGCTGAGCAACCTCACTGCCGCGCGCGCCGGGCACCATCAAGCGCAGCGCCTCACGACCCGCGGAAGAGGCTGCGTCCGCGCCGAGAAGCGCGGCCGTCGCCGCGGCCATCTCGATCAACTCGGAGCCGAACGCATTCCGCAGCCCCTTGTCGACCTTCGGCGGACGCACCTTCACGCCCTGCTCAGCGGCCTCCGCGGCCATCTGCCCGGCGGCCGTCTCCGCCATGTCCCCGAGCGCTGACCGCAGCACCCGCGCGGCGTCATCCGACGCGACCGTCAAATCGGCCAGGGCTGCCGTGTCACCGCTGTCGACGACCGCCTCTATCTGCTGCTCCAGGTCCGCGTACTGCGCTTCAGCGATGGGCTCCCACGCGTCCAGGAGTGCGTTGAGTGCCTCGTCGAACTGCTCGCGTACCGGGCTCAGGTCCTGTTCGGCTGCGGCCGCGCGGGGCAACGGACGCGGCCGGGCGAGCACGGTGTTGTAGGACGGCATGTGCCGGGGTGCGGGCGTGAACGGTACGTGGTGGTGCAGGTCCACGCGGGCCGCAGGCACGGGCGCTGGTGCGGGCGCCGCCGTCTGGACGGCCGGGGGCGGGGCGGGGGCCTGGTAGCCGAGATCGGGAAGGCCGAGGTACTCGGACACGAGAACGGGGTCGGCGCCTGCTTCGACGAGGGTCTTCCACGCGGTGGACTTCGCGGTGATCTCCGCATTGCGGGCCGTGGCGTCCGGGGGCACCGGGTCGCAGTAGTCGAACTCCAGCATCCGCGCGGCGTCGGGCCCGTACAGGGGCAGCAGGTCGTTGTTCAGCGCCGCCTTGAAACGCTCCAAACGGGGCACCGTCAACTGCTCGGCGAACAGCACCTTGGAGGCTTCCGCGGTGGCCCGGT
>DASSYY010000358.1:0-3865 GCA_035703025.1 Gemmatimonadales bacterium
GCGTCTGGACGCTGGCCGACGTGCCCACGGCGCCCGGCGCGGTGGTCCTGGTGCTCGACGCGGTGCAGGACCCGGGCAACGTGGGCACCATGCTCCGCACCGCGCTGGGGCTCGGGGCCGCCGGCGTGGTGGCGCTCAAGGGCACGGCCGAGCTGGCCAATCCGAAGGTGCTGCGCGGCAGCATGGGGGCGTCGTTCCGGCTGCCGGCGGTCGCGGCCGACGGCGGCGCGCTCCTTGCTTGGGCGGGCGAGCGCGGGGTCGAGCTCTGGGTCGCCGCGGCCGACGGCGAGCCCGTGAGCGTCCGGGGCGGGCACTCATCCCGGCCGCCGCTGGCGCTGGTGGTCGGCAACGAAGGCGCGGGGGTCAGCGCACCGATCGCCGCGGCGGCCCGGCGCCGGGTCGCGATTCGCCTGGCCCCCGGGGTCGAGTCGCTCAACGTCGCGGTCGCGGCGGGCATCCTTCTGCACGAGGTCATGCGTGACGCCTGAACTGCCGAACTGGGGCAATGAACCGATCCTGGTGGCCTACGCGGGGCTGGTCGGCGCGGCCATCGGCAGCTTTCTCAACGTCTGCATCCTCCGCTGGGGCGCAGAGCCGAAACAGTCGGTGGTACGGCCGGCGTCGCGCTGCCCCAAGTGCGGGCAGGGGCTGCGCTGGTACGACAACATTCCCATCGTTGCCTGGCTCGTGCTGCGCGGGCGCTGCCGGGGGTGCCGGGAGCCGATCTCGCCGATGTACCCCCTGGTCGAGCTCGCCACCGCGCTCATCTGGGCATTCATGGCCTGGCGCCACGGCTTCGGCATCGAGGCGCTGAGCGGCGCGCTGTTCGCCACCATCCTGCTCGGCATCGCGATGACGGACGCTCGCGCCTACATCATCCCCGACGAGTTCTCGGTCGGCGGCCTCGTGCTCGGCGTGCTCTTCGCCCTGCTGGCCGGCCGCCAGGCGTTCGGGACGGCGCTGCTCGGGGCGGCGGTCGGCTTCGGGCTGCTCTGGATCGTCGCGGTGGCGGGCGAGTGGATGTTCAAGCAGGAGGCGATGGGCGGGGGCGACATCAAGATGATGGCGATGGTCGGGGCCTTCCTCGGCTGGCAGGGCACGCTGCTCACGGTGTTCCTCGGCGCGCTCATCGGCAGCCTGATCTTCGTGCCGCTCACGCTCGCCGGACACAAGAAGCTGGTGCCGTTCGGCATCTTCCTGGCGATGGGCGCCGCGGCGACGTACCTGGTCGGCCCCGCCATCCTCGACTGGTACGCCGGCTACGTGGCGGGCGCATGAGCGGCCCGCGCATGCTGGGCGTGCTCGCGCTGCTCGCGGCATCGGTGCTGGCGCTCGCGGACTGCCGCGGCGAGCAGCGCAACGCCCGGGAAGATGCGGTCCTCGCCCGGCTGGTGGACAGCCTGCGCGCGCCGGTGGAGCGGGCAGCGGGCCTCACGTTCCGGAAGCCGCCGCGCTCCGCGCTCCGCTCCCCCGAGCAGGTGCGCGACTACCTCGTCGCCAAGCTCGACGAGGAGCTGCCGCCGGCGCGCATGCGCGGGCTCGAGACCGCATACCGGCTGTTCGGCCTCCTGCCGGACACGCTGGAGCTCCGCCGCCTCCTGCTCGACCTCTACACCGAGCAGGTGGCCGGCTATTACGATCCCGACTCGGCGACGCTCTTCGGCGTGGCCGGGGCCGACCGCGCGCAGCTCCGGCTGGTGCTGGCGCACGAAATGGTGCACGCGCTCCAGGGCCAGTACCTGCCGCTCGACTCGATCCTCAAGTCCACCGCGAGCAACGACCGCCTGACGGCCGCGCAGTCCATCCTCGAGGGGCAGGCGACCCTCGCGTCGATCGAGGTGCTCACGCCGGGCCAGGGCGTGACCCGCACGCCGCAGTTCTGGGACCTGTACCGCGACCAGGTCCGGCAGCAGCAGTCGGCCATGCCGGTCTTCGCGCGTGCGCCGCTCGTGGTGCGGGAGGCGCTGATCTTCCCCTATCTCGACGGCGCGGAGTTCATGCACTGGTGGGACACCGACGGCCCCAAGGACACCGTGCCGTACGGGCCGCGCATGCCGGTGTCGACCGAACAGATCCTCCACCCCGACCGCTACGCCCGCGGCGACGCGCCCGTACCGATCGCCTTCGCGGGCGACAGCGGCGCCGGCATCGTGTACGACGACGGGCTCGGGGAGAACGAGATCCGGGTGCTGCTGGCCGTGCTGGCGGGATCGGACGACGTGCAGACGGTCATGCCGATCGGCTGGGGTGGCGACCGCTACCGGGTCTACGACGCGCCCGGCGGTCCGGCACTGGTGTGGTACGTGGCGTGGGATGATCAGCGCTCGGCCGACCGGTTTCTCAAGAGCGCCGCCCCGGCGCTGCAGCGGACGGCACGGCCGGGGTACCGGGCGGCGATCGACGCCGTACCCGTGGCGGGGAAGCCGGGAATACGGTACGTGCTGGCGCCGGCAGGGTGGGACCGGTGGGGGAGTCTGCCGCGGGCAGAGTAGGACTCGTCATCCGCCGTTCGCCGCGCGCCCCGCCGCATCCTCACCGACCCCCGTGCCCGAAGAATTGCGTCATCGTGTACAGCACCAGCCCCACCAGCCCGCCCACCAGCGTGCCGTTGATCCGGATGAACTGCAGGTCCCGGCCGATCTGGAGCTCGATCCGGCGCGACGTCTCGTCCGGGTCCCAGGCGCTCACGGTCCCGGCGATGAGCTGCCCGGCCTCGTGCCGGTGCTGCTCGACGATGCGGAGCACCGCCCCGATGATCCACTCGTCGATCTTGGCGAGGAGCGCCTGGTCCTCGAGCGCCGCTTCGGCGAGCGCCGACAGCCCGCGCTCGAGGCCGCCCGGCGTCCCGCGCTCGGCGGCGTCGACCTGGCGGTCGAGCGCGCGCTTGAGCTCGCGCCAGAGCGACTCGGTGAGCCGGTCGCTCGTCGGATTGTCGAACACCTGCTGCTTGAGCGACTCGGCGCGGGCGATCATCTCCGGCGACTCCCGGAGCTGCTCGATCCAGTTCGTGAGCAGGTCGTCGAGCTGCCGGCGCAGCGGGTGTCCCGGATCCTCGCTCACGCTGACGAGGGTCCGGGTGATGCCCTCGACGATCCGGTCGTGCAGCTTGTCGTCCACGAACTCCGGCACCCACCAGGGGCTCTCCTCCCGCACCCGCTCCCGGATCAGCTCCTCGTTCTCGGCCAGCAGCCGGGCCAGGCCGTGGACCACGCGGTCGAGGAGCTGCTGGTGCCGGTCGTTGGTCGTGAGCAGGGTGAGCCCGGTGGCCAGCACCGGGGCGATGGGCCGCTGCTTGAGCGGCTCGATCACGCTTCGCTCGAGGAACGCGTGCACGTCGTCGTCGCGCACGACGGCGGTGGCGCTCCGGACGGCGCCGGCCGCCTGGCGCACCACCTGCCGCGCGTGCTCCGGCTCCCGGAGCCACTCCGCCGCGCGCCGGCTCAGCCCCGCGGCGCGCAGCTTGGCGCCCAGCACCTCGGGCGACAGAAAGTTGTTCTGGACGAAGTTCCCGAGGCTCCGACCGATCCGGTCCTTCCGGGACGGGATGATCGCCGTGTGCGGGATGGGCAGGTTGAGCGGTCGGCGGAAGAGGGCGGTGATCGCGAACCAGTCCGCCACGCCGCCCACCATGCCGGCCTCGGCCGTGGCGCGAACGTAGCCCAGCCACGGATGGGCGGGCTCGAGCAGCCAGGCGGCTGCGAAGACCACGCCCATGAGCACGAGCAGGCCGGTGGCCCGCCGCTTCATGCGGTCGAGCTGGATCTGCTTCGCCTCGGCGTCGACGACCTGCGGGATCACGGCCATGTCTTCTCTCCCAGAAGCCGCCTAAAGCTACATCCGCCGGCGCGGTGGATGACGGCTGACC
>DASSYY010000208.1:0-5817 GCA_035703025.1 Gemmatimonadales bacterium
CGCTCGCCGAGACGGTAGTCGCGGCGGCGCCCGGCCGCGCCCACAGTGCGGCCGGGACGCTCGGGCTCCGGGCGGCGGCGGCGCTCATCGCGCGGGCGAGCGTGCTGGTAACCAACGACTCGGCGCCGCTCCATCTCGCGACCGCGGTCGCCACCCCGGTCGTGGCGATCTTCGGGCCCACGGTCCCGGGGTTCGGGTTCGGTCCGCGGGGACCGCGGGACGTCGTCGTGGAGCACCCGGCCCTGTCCTGCCGCCCGTGCTCGGCGCATGGGCCCCAGGTCTGTCCGCTGGGTCATCACCGCTGCATGCGGGAACTGTCGGTCGCATCGGTCGCCGCGGCGGTGGCGGCCGTGTCGGGCATGGAGGCGCATCGTGCGATTCGTACTGGGCATTGACATCGGCGGGACCAACCTCGTCGTCGGCAGCGTGGCCGAAGACGGCTCGACCGTGCTTGCCACGGCCAGCGAGCCGACCCACTCGGAGGCAGGCGCCACCGACGTCCTCGACCGGCTCGTGGGCCTCGCCCAGCGGGCCATCGCCGCCACGCGGCAGGCGGCGCCGGGCGCCGAGATCATCGGCCTGGGCGTGGGGGCGCCCGGCCCGCTCGACACCAAGCGCGGCATCGTGCTGCTCACGCCCAACCTGGGCTGGGTCAACATGCCGCTGCGGCAGATCATTCACGACCGCATGGGTCTGCCCGCGGCGCTCGACAACGACGCCAACTGCGCCGTGCTGGGCGAGTGGTGGGTCGGCGCGGCGCGCGGCGCGCGCCACGCGATCGGGATCACCATCGGGACCGGGATCGGCGGCGGGCTCATTCTCGACGGCCGGCTGTACCACGGCGCCTCGGACGTGGCGGGCGAGATCGGCCACACGACGATCGATACCGAAGGCCGGCGCTGCAAGTGCGGCAACTACGGGTGCCTCGAGGCCTACGCGTCGGGGCCCAACATCGCGCTCCGGGCCGTGGAGGAGATCGAGGCCGGCGCCGACAGCTCGCTCAGGACGCTCGTCGCAGGGGACCTCGGGAAGATCACCGCGCAGACCGTCTACCAGGCGGCGGCCGACGGCGACGAGCTCGCCCTCGAGATCGTCAACGACACCGCCAAGTTCCTCGGCGTGGGCATCGGCAACCTGCTCAACGTGTTCAATCCGGAAGTCGTGGTCGTCTGCGGCGGCGTCACGCTGGCGGGCCCCCACCTCTTCGAGCCGCTCCGCCGCGAAGTCGCCCGGCGCGCCTTCAAGCCGGCGGTCGCCGCGTGCCGCATCGTGCCGGGCGAGCTGGCCGGGACCGCCGGCGTCTTCGGCGCGGCCAAGGTCTTCCTGGACCAGACGGCCGCGGGTGCCTAAGGTCGGGGTCGTCGGGTCCCTGGTCTGGGACCTCATCCACGGCCGGGATCCGCTGGCGCCCCCGACCGAGGAGTGGGGCGGCATCGCGTACGCGCTCGGCGGTCTCGACGCCAGCCTGCCGCCGGACTGGGAGCTCGTGCCGCTGATCAAGGTGGGGCGCGACCTGGCACCCCAGGCGGCCGAGCTGCTGCGCGGCCTGGCACGGCTCACCCCGGGCGGGCGGTGTATCGAGGTGCCGGCGCCGAACAACCGCGTGGTGCTGCACTACCAGTCGGCCGAGCGGCGATGCGAGCGGATGAGCGGCGGGGTGCCGGGCTGGACCTGGACCGAGCTCGGCCCGATGGTCCGGGACCTGGACGCGCTCTATCTCAACTTCATCTCGGGCTTCGAGCTCGCGCTCGGCACCGCCCAGGCCTTGCGGCAGGGGTTCCAGGGACCGATCTACGCCGACCTCCACAGCCTGTTCCTCGGCATGCAGCACGACGGGATGCGCGTGCTCCAACCGCTGGCCGACCCGACGGCCTGGTTCGAGTGCTTCGACGTGGTCCAGCTCAACGAGGACGAGATGCGCCAGTTGTCGCCGGATCCGCTGTCGCTGAGCGCGCAGGCGCTCGGGGCGGGCACGTCCCTGCTGATCGTGACGCTGGGCCCGAAGGGGGCGGCGTATGTAGCCGCGCCGGGGTTCGAGGGATGGCGGTCGGGCGGGGGACCGACCCGCGGCCTCGGCATCGCGCATCGAGCCGACAGCTTCGCCGGTCCGGCCGACCGCCTGACCGCCCGACCGCCCGACCGCCCGGTCCGCACCGCCCTCATACCCGCCCCCCAGGTCGAGGCCATCGACCCGACGGGCTGCGGCGACGTGTTCGGCGCCGCGGCCTGCGCGCGGCTTCTCGCCGGCGACGGCGTGGAGGACGCCCTCCGGCACGCGGCCGCCATGGCCGCGCGCAACGCCGGGCTCCGCGGCGCGGGCGGGCTGAGCCGCCACCTCCGCGGGGAGCTGCTGGTCCCATGACCCGCGTGATCGAAGTCCCGGCCTCGTTCGACGACCGCTCCTTCGAGCAGTTCGCCGCCGCATTCGGCGCGTGGCCGCCCGAGGAGAAGATCCTGGTCGATGCCCGCGGCGCGCAGTGGTCCTCGCCCTACGGGCTGCTCGCCATGCTCACCGCCGGCCAGGCGCTGGCGGAAGCCAAGCGCGAACGGCCGCTCTTCACGGTGCCGCTGAGCGAGGACGTGAAGCGGTACTGGGCCCGCGCCGGCTTCTTCAAGTACGCGGCCGAGCTGTTCGAGCTGCACGGAAAGGTGCCCAAACTGGCCGCGTCCGGCCCGTCGGACGTCCTGCTGGACGTGACGCCCGTCCGCGCCACCGAGGACGTGCACGAGGTGGTCGAGAAGATCTCCCAGGGTGCCTCGCGCATCCTGCACGGCGAGCTGGGACTCGAGATGAAGGCGACGCTCCGATTCAGTATGGCGCTTTCCGAGGCATGCCAGAATATTGTTGAGCACGCCGGCACCAGCGGGTGGGTGGCGGTGCAGGCGTACACCTTCCGGCGCCGCCTGGGGCGCCGGGTGGTGGTGATCGCGGTGAGCGATGCGGGGATCGGCTTCCGCCGCTCGCTCGAGAGCACCCACGCGAAGCGCTTCGGCGAGCGCTGGGGCGACGGGGCGGCGCTCGAGGCGGCCCTGATCCAGGGCGTGAGCCGGTTCCGCGACCCGGGCCGGGGCCAAGGTCTCGCGTTCATCAAGCGCTTCCTGGACCAGTGGAACGGCAAGATCTCGATCCGGAGCGGCACCGCGCGCCTCGCCATCGTGCCGCCGTGGGATGAGGATGTTCCGTTGGCCGAGCATCTCCCGTTCTTTCCCGGAGCCCAGGTGCAGATCATCATCCCCGCCCAGGACGACGAGGCCCGATGATCCAGACGATTCACATCGGCCACCTGTTGCGCGAGACCGTCGCCTCGCCGTACCGGAACCTGGTGACCCGTCCCACCGGCGCCGCCATCCGGAACCGCATCCAGGAGACCCTGGCCGGCTCCGACTGCCTCACCGCCCTGCTCGATTTCTCCGGCATCGAGCTGCTCGACTTCAGCTGCGCCGACGAGGTCGTGGCCAAGCTGCTCATGGCCGACGAGGAGCGGGGCGGCCGGTTCGTGGTGCTGCAGGGACTGCGGGAGGACCAGCACGAGGCGATCGAGCACGTACTCACCCACCACCGGCTGGCCATCGCCGCCCTGGGGCAGGGCGACGAGCACCCCGAGCCCCGTCTGCTCGGCTGGGTGACGCCCGATGCGCGCGCCGCGTTCGCCTGCGTCTGCACCCGCGGCGCGCTCACCGCCCGCGACCTGGCCGCGCGGCTCGACTGGATGGTGGCCCGGGCCGAAGTGGCGCTCAGCGCGCTGGCCGGCCACCGCCTGCTGCGCGCGGAGGAGGACCGGTACCTGCCGTTGCCCATCGCATGAGCCCGAGGCGCCTCGGCCCGTCGACCACGGCCATCCACGGCGTACCCCACCGGCGGCCCGACTGGACGCCCGTCGCCCCGGCCATCCAGCAGAGCAGCACCTTCGTCGCCCCGGTCGGCAGCGACGAGGATATCCTCTACAGCCGCTACGGCAACAATCCCACCCAGGTGCAGCTCGCCCGGAAGTACGCCCGCCTCGAGGGGGCCGAGGACGCCATCTTCCTGTCGTCGGGCATGGGTGCCACCTCGCTCGCTCATCTGGCGGTGCTCCGTCCGGGTGATCACCTGATCAGCAGCAGCTGGATCTACGGCGGCACGCAGCACCTCTTCGACGAGGAGCTGACCCGGTTCGGCATCGACGTCACCTACGTCCGGCCCGACCAGCCGCGGCTCTGGCGCAAGTCGGTCCGGAAGGCCACACGCGCCATCTTCGTCGAGACCCCGACCAACCCGCTCATGCGGGTGGTGGACCTCGCGCCCGTGGCCCACATCGCGCGGGAGGAAGGACTGGCGCTCCTGGTGGACGCCACCTTCGCCAGCCCGATCAACTTCCGGCCGCTCGAGCACGGCGCGGATATCGTCATCACCAGCGCGACGAAGTATCTCAACGGCCACAGCGACGTCATCGCCGGGGTGGTGGCGGGCTCGACGTCGTTCGTCGAGGAAGTGAACCGGCTCATGCGGCTCTGGGGCCAGGCGATCGATCCGCATGCCGCGTGGCTCGTCGACCGCGGGATGCGGACGCTCGCGCTCCGGATGGCGCGTCACAACGCCAACGGCGCCGCGGTCGCGGAATGGGCCTCGAAACACGCCGCGTTCGCCAAGGTCCACTATCCCGGGCTGCCCGACCACCCCGATCACGCGCTCGCGGCGAAGGTGCTCGACGGCTTCGGCGGGATGGTCGGGCTGGAGCTCGCGGGCGGGGCCAAGGCCGCCCACCGGATGCTGACGCGGATGAAGCTGGTGACTCACGCCCCCAGCCTCGCCGGCGTGGAGACCCTGGTGAGCGAGCCGCGGTTCACGTCGCACAAGGGGCTCGCTCCCGAGCAGCGGGCGGCGCTCGGGATCCCTGACGGCTTTCTCCGGCTGAGCTGCGGCATCGAGGACGCCGAGGACATCATCGCCGACCTCTCCGAGGCGCTGGGGCGGGGCTGAGCGCGGCGCCGGCCGCGGCCCCGGTTCCCTTCTCGTTTGCCGCGAGGGGTTGTTAGCTTCCCACCGTGATCCGTCTCTCCCACGTCTACAAGTCCTATCCGAACGGCGCGCTGGCCCTGAAGGACGTGTCCTTCCGAGTGGGCAAGGGCGAGTTCGTCTTCCTCACCGGCCATTCCGGCGCCGGGAAATCCACCATCATGAAGCTGCTGTTCGCGGAGCAGCGGCCGTCGAGCGGCGAGTTGCGGGTGTCCGGGTACGACGTGAGCAGCCTGCGGGCCGACGAGATCCCGCGCCTGCGCCGGCGGCTCGGCATCGTGTTCCAGGACTTCCGGCTGCTCGAGGACCGGACGGCGGCGGAGAACATCGCGTTCGCGCTCGAGGTCACCGGCGCCCGCGGCGACACCATCGCCGCCCGGGTCATGCGGGTACTGACGCAGGTGGGGCTCCACGCCAAGAGCCGGGCCTATCCGCGGGAGCTCTCCGGCGGCGAGCAGCAGCGGGTGGCGATCGCGCGGGCGCTGGTCAACGATCCGGCCATCCTCGTCGCCGACGAGCCCACCGGCAACCTCGACGAGCGCGCCACGCGGGGCGTCTTCCAACTGCTGCGCGACATCAATGCCGGCGGCACCGTCGTGGTGATGGCCACCCACGACCTCGACCTCGTCCGGCAGGCCAACTATCGCACCATCGAGATGCGGGACGGGAGCGTGGTCTACGACTCCGCCGAGGACGAAGCCGAAGCCGAGGCCGGAGAGGCGCCATGAGGCTGCTCACCCGCGAGGCGCTGCTCTCCTTCCGCCGGGCGCCGCTGCTCTCGGTGCTCTCCATTACCACCATCGCCTTCTCGCTCTTCACCC